>NZ_ALJR01000020.1:0-17598 GCF_000287655.1 Selenomonas sp. FOBRC9 | reverse complement strand
AGGCGCAGGCACGATCGCAGCTCCGATGCCGGGCAAGATCATTGACGTGAAAGTCTCGGTCGGCCAGGCTGTCAAGGCAGGCGACACGCTCCTCATCCTCGAGGCGATGAAGATGCAGAACGAGATCCCTGCGGTCAGCGACGGCACGGTCAGCGCGATCAGCGTCAGTGCCGGTCAGTCGGTCAAGGCGGGCGACCCGCTCGTCACGGTCGGCTAATTCACCGCGATAAAATTGCATAAAAGGGCGGCTGCACATTGTGCGGCCGTTTTTTTATGCAAGGATAATTCCTTAACACTGATTTTCTTGATTGTTTATTCGTTTTCATATACAATAACAAATATCTATAATAGGGTTTTACAATATTCTTTAGGAATAAAATAAAATAGGACATGAGTCCTTTATTATCTGAGAAAACAGACGATAATATGAATATGAGCGATGTTTTTATAGTCGCCGATAGAGCGCGGTATGAGAGGATCGTGACGATGGAAAAACGAGTTTTATTGACGGGCGGATACGGCTTCCTTGGACGCGCAGCCGCTGCGTGTTTTGCCAAAGAGGGATGGGAAGTCCACATCATCGACGACGGAACTTCCGAGCCGATGGAACCGCTCAAGGCAAAACATCGTTTTTATCCTTACAGTGTGTTGGACGAGCGCTGTGAGGAAGTTTTTCGTGTGCGCAATTTTGATGTTGTTCTGCATCTTGCAGAGCGCTCAACCGCGCTTGAGAGCGGGGCGTACCTAGAGAATGCGGGCGTGAATTTTCCGGGGCTCGCTCATATGCTCGCGCTGTCTACGAAATACCATGTAGGGAAGTTTCTCTTGATATCGACGGGTTCCGTGTTCGCTGCGGATGCCAAGGATCCCGGAAAAGACGGGGAGACGGCGGGGCATCTGCGTGCGATGCAGAAATATGTAAACGAGGAGTATGCACGCCGCTGGGGACAGAATTTTGACCTTCGTGTGACTGTGCTGCGCTTATCGACAATATATGGCCCGGGACAGCTGCCAACGCATGGCTTTGTTGCAAAATTTATCATGCAGGCGCTTCTTGGCAAGTCCTACGAGTTTTTCGGATCGCCCGATGAGACGCGCGATTTCCTTTACATTGACGATGCCGCCTATGCGATATACAGTGCGGCGGAGCGCAACCATGCTGCGGATGTTGTTAATATATCGTCGAATACGGCAGTGTCCTATGCGGCGTTTGAAAAATGTGCCGCAGAGATATTCCCCGTGTGTCCCACAAAATTTATGGGGGCGCCGGAGAATCCGGCGCTGTCCTTTGGGCGTGCAACTCTAGATAATTCCGTCTGCCGCAATGAGCTTGGATGGCGCGTGAATGTGCCGCTTGCCGAAGGCCTTCGGCGCACCTACGACTGGTACAAAAATTACCTCAAAGAAAAGGCGAAGCGCGATGCCGCCGTACAGGCGGCAGATAAACGTAAGGAACTGTGGAACAAGATCCTGCCTTACTTGGAACATGCAGGGCTGTTTGCCGCTGCTGCCGGTATTGTCGTATGGCAGGGCAACACTGTCAACAGTATGATCCGGCTGGACTTTAACTATATTTATATCGCGGTTCTTGGACTGCTCTACGGCAAGCAGCATTCCCTTCCCGCCGTAGCACTTGCAAGCCTCCTGCTGGGCTATTCGCTGCTGATCGGCGGGACGGATGTCGTTTCCCTGCTTTATTTACCGGAATATTTACTGCATTTTGCGTCCTATCTCTTTATGGGAGTGCTCACGGGATATATTACGGATACGCGTGACCGCGAGCTGGAAGATGAGCGCTACAAGCGCAGCCGCGCGCTCGAGCGCTATGAGTTCCTGCATGCCATGTACCAGGAGAGCATTAAGATCAAGGACAAACTCTATCGTCAGATCACGAATTCCAACGACAGCATCGGGCGTGTCTACCGCATCGTCAAGCGTCTTGACAGCGTAGAGCCGGAGAACGTCTTTACACAGGCGGTTGCGGTCACGGCGGAGATTATGGAGGCGGAGAATGTCGTCCTCTATGTCAAAGGATCGAATCCGTGGTATTTCCGCCAAAAGATCCGCCGCGGCTCTGCGGTTGAGGATCTCCCGCGCTCACTCAAGGTGGAGGAGACGCCGTATCTGCGCGAGATGATTGCAGACAAGCGCCTCTTCGTGAATCGGCAGCTCAAGGAGGGGATGCCGGACATCGCTGCGCCCATCATCTACGAGGACGAGGTCATCGCGGTTGTGGAACTTCACGCGCTCGACTTTGACCTTTGGACGTTCTATCGGCAGAACCTGCTCTCCATGACGGCGCGCCTGATCGCGACGGCGATCGGTCATGCCTATTTCTATGAGCGGGCGGTGCAGGAGAAGCGCTTCCTTCCCGGGACGAGCCGTATTCTGCGCGAAGAGCAGTACCGGCGCATCGTTGAGGAGCTGGAGGAGCGTGCCGCCGCACCACAGACGGCAATGTCGCTCGTCTATCTGAACCTCGATGTGGCAAACGGCGACTGGCAGGCGCTCGATGGAAAGCTTACGGGCGTTGTCCGCGCTGAGGATTATATCGGTCAGGTCGGCAGTGTGGCGCAGATTTTGCTGACCGATGTCAACGACAAGGTCGTCGCCATGGTGCAGGAGCGCCTGAAGGAAAAGGGCGTTGCGAGTATACGGGTGGCATCATGAATGCGGTGATGCAGTTTTACTGGTGGGAAATCCTCATTCATTTGCTCGTCACGGGGATCTTTTTCGCTGTGAACCGGCGCAGGAAGAAGCCTGTGCAGAATGCGGCGGAGACAGGTATTGTGCTCTTGATCCCTGTCTTTGGTCTCTTGACCCTGATCGGGGCAAAATTTCTCCTCGCCGCCCGTCTTCAAGGGCCGGCGGATGTCGGCGACAAGCTCCAGAACAAGGAAGTGATCTTTACCGACCTCATGCGCATCGACGCGAATGTCGTGCCGCTGAACGATTCGGTGCTTGTCGATGATCCCGAAGTGAAACGCAGGCTCTTTACCGAGACCATCAAGCGCGATGTTCTGCAGAACCCGCTCGTCCTGCAGCAGGCAATTCACGACGAGGATCGCGAGATTGCGCATTATGCCATCACGATGATCACGTCACAGCTCGATGCACTCGAGGAGCGTCTCTATACGCTTGAACGGCGTGTGAAAGAAGAGCCGGACGAGGTTGAGCACCTCGAAGCCTATGCTGAGGCGCTCGGCGAATATACGCAGCAGCGTTTTATCGATCGCCTCTCACGCCTACAAAAGGCGGCGGAGCACGTGGCGGTGCTTGCACGCCTGATCGCACTGCAGCCGGATCGCCCTGAGCTGTATGTGCAGAAGGTACGGCAGGAGATCCGGCTGGAGCGTTATGCAGCGGCAGAGGAAACATGCCGCGCTTTTCTTGCGCATTTTCCGACGGCGGAGCAGCCCTATCTCCTCTATATCGAGCTCTGTCAAGCAATGCATCGCCCCGCGCTCATGCAGGAGAAAATACGAGAACTCAAGGCGTGTCCGATCCGGCTCTCCATTGAGGCGCTGAACGTCATTCGGTTCTGGGATGAGGGGATCGCGCATCATGTATAAACGGAATTTTATCGCCGCCTTTCTGATCGTGTTTTTGCTGGGGTTATTTTTCCAGTACAACCGCACGGACGGCTTTATGAAGCTCAGCACGAACATCCATGAAAACTTTGGCGCAAACGGCACGTTCGTTGAGGGCTCGGAAGAGGATAAGGCGCTTGAACGAGAGACGTTTCTTATCCTCTATGATCCGATGAATCTGCGCAGCATGTTCCTGAAACATTATCTGGAACGGTTCATCAGAGAACAGAAAAAAGCGACGCTCGCGGCGGAGATCGGCGCCGTCCCGGAGATCGACCGCCGCTATATAGGAGTGATCGTGACCACAGGCAATATCGGCGCGGTTGCCGCTCTGCCGCAGATCGATCAGTATGTCGCGGACGGCGGTACGGCACTCTTCCTCGATGGGCTTTCCGATACGGGGATGCCCGCAGGATTTGCCGAGCGCATCGGGGTTCGCCGATTTGGCGAGTCTTATACGCGTGAGGGCATTCATATGACCTCGGACATCATCTTCGGGGTACAGTCGATCGGCGTCAGCGGGCGGTCGTATCAGACGACGACCGCGGCGGTGTCGCTTGACTCGGCGGTGCAGATCCATGCGGCGGCGGACGATGGGACGCCGCTGGTTTGGGAGATGCCCTCAGGAGCAGGGAAATACGTCGTTTATAACGGGCAGCGCATGGCGGATAAGCCGAATGTCGGGCTCCTTGCGGGGATACTGAGCCTGACGTCGGACACCTATGTCTATCCAACCGTGGGGGCAAAGGTCTTTATTATTGACGATTTTCCCGCGCCCGTCCCCGAGGGGATCTTCCCGCGCCTCTACGACGAGGTTCACCTGACGACGGCGGATTTTTACCGCAATGTATGGTGGCCGCAGATGCTCGCCAATGCCAAACGCTACGGGTTTAAGTACACAGGTGTTGTCATTGAGACGTACGGCAACCAGGTCAAAGGACCGTTTGCCCCGATGAGCGACCGCTACACGCGCAGCTATCTCATCGCGTACGGACGCGAACTCCTCAAATCCGGCGGTGAGCTCGGTATCCACGGCTATAACCATCAGCCGCTCGCGCCCGCAGGGTACAATCAGGAACATCTGGACTATACGCCGTGGGCAAGTCCCGAGGATATGAAGGAGTCTCTGCGCGAACTGCGCCGCTATATTGCCTCGGCATATCCGGACTACGCAATACGTACCTATGTGCCGCCGTCCAACATCCTCAGTCCCGAGGGCAAAGCCGCGCTCAAAGAGGTGTTCCCGGATCTGAAGATCATCGCGGCGCTCTATATGGGGATGCCCGAGGACCGCGCCTACTATCAGGACTTTCAGCGTAATGCGGACGGGAGCTACGAATTTCCGCGCGTCAGTTCCGGCTATATTGTGCGCGGGGACATGCTTTGGGATATCGTAAACGTAATCAATACCCAGGGGATCGTCTCGCATTTCGTCCATCCCGACGAGATCTTTTACGAGGAAAGCGCCCATACGACATGGCGTGAGATGAACGAGGGCATGGATGCCTTTATGAAGTTCACGCAGGAGCAGTACCCGTGGCTGCGCGGCGCGACGGTTTCGGAAGCCGCGGCGATGCTCGGCGCGTATTTCGATCTCGACTGCCGTATCGAGCGCGAAGGGGACGAGATGCGTATCATCTCTTGGAACTACCGTGTGCCGCCGCGCTATATTCTGCGCACGCATAAAAAGCCGGAGGCGGTCGCGGGATGCACCGTCGAAAACATTGGTCAGGCGGCATATATCGTCGAGGTAAAGGAACCGACGGCTGAGATCCATTTCAAGTGAGAAAGGAGGGGGCACATGCGTATCTGTCTTTTGGTCGAAGGCTCGTATCCCTATGTGGTCGGCGGTGTCTCCTCATGGGGTGCAGATGCTCATCGAGGGGCTGCCCGAGCATGAGTTCGTCGTCTACTCCATTGGTGCGGAGATGAAGCAGCGCGGGGATTTTCGCTATAACCTGCCAAAGAACCTCGTGGAGGTGCATGAGCTCTTCCTCGATGAGATCCTTGCGCTGCGTGCGCCGTCACGCAATGAGAAGCCGCTCACACCGCAGGAAAAAGTATGCCTTTATGAGCTTGTTGTCGGCAATGTGCCGCTCGATCTGGACGTCCTGCTCGGCATTTTCCGCAGCGACCGTATGCGGCACGACGCCATGGGGATTTTCATGAGCGCGGACTTCTTCGACATCATCGAGCGCGTCTACCGCGAGCACTATGATCATCTGCCGTTTACGGATTTCTTTTGGACCATCCGCTCCATGCTCCTGCCGCTCTTTTACATCCTGCAGCAGGACTTCCCGGAGGCGGATATTTATCACAGCGTCGCCACGGGCTACTGCGGCGTTGTCGGCGGCGTTGCGTCGCGCGTTTATCGCAAGCCGTTTCTCATCACGGAGCACGGCATTTACTCCCGTGAACGCGAGGAGGAGATCCTCAAGTGCAAATGGGCGGAGGGCGATTTCAAATCCGTTTGGATCCAGTATTTCTATAACCTCGCGGGTCTTGCCTATGCGGGGGCGGATCGCGTGTTCACGCTCTTTCAGAAAAATGCGGATACGGAGATTGCGCTTGGCTGCGCGCCGGAGAAGATCGCCATCGTCCCAAACGGTATTCATATGGAGCGATTCGCACATATCGCGCTTAAGGAGGAAGCGACCGAGAGCGGCATCGTCATCGGCGCTGTCGTGCGCGTGGTGCCGATCAAGGACATTGTGACCATGCTGCGTGCCTTCTTCCTCGTGAAGCAGTCCATCCCGGATGCGAAGCTCCTCATCATGGGGCAGTACGAGGAGGATCCCGAATACTATGAGCTGTGCCAACGGACGATCGAGACGCTGCGTCTTAAGGATGTCACGTTCACAGGATCGGTCAATGTTGCCGAACGCCTCGCCGAGGTTGATCTCCTGCTGCTCTCAAGTATCAGCGAAGGACAGCCGCTCGCTGTCCTCGAAGGGCTCGCGGCGCATCGCCCCTTTGTTACAACGGATGTCGGGTGCTGCCGCGAACTCCTTTACGGGGAGGGCGTCGACGACATGGGCGACGCGGGAATCGTCGTCCCCGCGATGGACTACGAGGAGATGTCGCGCGGTATTGTCCGCATGGCAAAAGACACGCCGCTGCGCCGCCGCATGGCCGAGATCGGATATGAGCGTGTGAAGCAGAGCTACACCTACGAGAAATTTATCAATTCGTACCGCGACATCTACGCACGGGAAAAGAGGGACTAGGATGGCGGGCATCGGCTTTGAGCTAAAAAAACTGTTCCGGGAGCGCTCTGCTGCCGGATATATGAAAGCATACGGCTACTCTGCCATCGTCACGACGGGACCTTTTGTATTGATGGCAGGGATGGTGCTTGCCGTACAGATGATGTTCCGCACATTCGAAGTGCCGCAGGCGGAAATGCAGCTCTATACCGCGTCCGTGATCTATTCCTTTGTATTTTCGCATGTCCTCTCGAGCGGATTTGTCATGATCATCACGCGCTATCTCGCCGACCTGCTCTACGGGGGGGAACATCGGGATATCGCCGCATCCCTTTTTGGTATCGCTGCGGTGACGCTCCCGTTCGGAACGATCATCGCTGTCCTCTTCTTTTGGAATAAGCCGATCGCTTTTTCGACGAAACTGCTGACCTATATTTTCTTCATGCAGATGACGGGCATCTGGCTGCAGGGCGTATATCTTACGGCGGTAAAGAACTATAAGGCACTCTTTTTCAGCTATCTCGCAGGCGTGTTTATCTCGGTCGCACTCTGCTTCCTTGTCCTTTGGACGGGGCTGCTTCCGGCGGTCGACGGATCGCTGCTCGCCATGAATATCGGCAGCGCAGTCATTTTGACGCTCTTTTTGGCACACATCCTGCGCTATTTCGGCTATACGAAAAAGGGGCTTGCGTTCCGATTTCTGCCGTATTTCGAGATGCACCCGAAACTGTTCTTCATCGGACTTTTTTATACTGCCGCACTTTACACGCCGAACTTCATCATCTGGCTTGGCCCCGACGGCATCCTCATCGACGGCACGTACCGCTGTGCGCCGACCTATGATGTCGCGACCTTCTTTGCGTTCCTGTCAATTATGCCCGTTATGGTTATGTTTACAGTGTCGGCAGAGCTGAATTTTTACGAGCGGTACGCCGTCTACTTTACCTATATTACGAAGCGGGGCAATTTCCGCGACATCGAGGACGCGCGCATTGATTTGCTGCGTACGCTGTGGTATGAGCTGCGGAATATCGTGGAGTTCCAGCTTGTATTTACCGTTGTTTTTCTTGGCCTTGGCAATTATTTCCTGCCGTTTGTCGGACTTTCGTTCGGTTCGGTCAATATGTATAATCTCATCGTACTCGGTGCGTTCTTTGTCGCGGCGGCGCAGGTCGTCTATACACTGCTCCTCTATTTCGAGGATCAGCGCGGCGCGCTTCTCGTCACGGGCGGACTGTTTTTCGCGCAGATTGTATTCGGCGTGGGCGGACAATTTTTCGGCGAGGTCAGTTACGGCTTTACATTCTTTCTCGCATCTGCTATTGTCTTTATTGGAGCATTCCTGCGGATGCAGTATTTCTGCAAACGCATCAATTATTTTGTCTACTGCGCGCGTCCGGTCTTTTACCGTCCGCCGAATGGAATGCTCACGCGGCTTTCGCGGCTGCTCTGCGGGAAAAGGGAAGGGGATGATCTTGTGTGAAGCGATGCAATTATAAAAATAAGGCGCTGCTCACTTCGCTCGGCGTCCTGAGTATTTTTTTGCAGCCTTCGCCCGTCGGGGCTGTGGATGTTCTGCACGATGTGCAGGGCGAGTTCGACCGCCTGCGCTCCGCTGCACAGGAAGTGGAGGATCATCGCGCCGCCGTTGCCGATCTGCATCAAACGGAGCAGGATCTGCGTACGGCAGAGGACTATGTGAAAACGGCGGATGAAGAGGTTGCCGCTGCCGAGGACGAGCATAAAAATACGCAGACAGCACTCGCCGATGCGCGGATGCGCGCATCCGATGCGCGTGAGCGTGTTAAAGAGACGGAAAACATGGTCGCCGTGCGCACCGCAGAGACGGCGGTACGCCGCCGGGAAGCAGAGAGCTATACTGCCGAGCTCGAAGCGGCGCAGGCAGAATATGATGCGGCAGAGGCTGCGGCGGAAGCTGCAAGTGCCGCAGCCGCAGGGACGGCGGGCGGAGACGATGCGATAAAACTCCTCATCTCCTCCGATGAGATGCGCCGCCGTGTTGCGGATGCCGCACAGAAAGCGGGCTATGATTACCCGCTGATGGAGCAGCTCGAGCAGGGACTCTATACACTCCCCGCGCAGGAGGCGGCGGCATCCGGGGCGGCACCCGCCGCGGATGCCGGTAGGGCGGCGGAGGTACGGGACAGTGCGGCGCAGGTTGCACTTGACCGTGCAGCGGCGAGACTTTCCTACGCAGAACAGCGCGCCGAGGAGCTGCGCGCCGCCCTTGAGACGGCGGAAGACGCTGAGGAAGCTGCGCGCGGCGATTACGCAGACGCTTTGGAAGAAGTGCGTGACGCGGACGAAGAGCTCAATCAGGCCTATAAAGATCTTACCGCGGCGGCGCTTTATGTCGGCGAAGCGCGCACCGCGCGCACGGAAAGCGAAGCAGACCTTGCCCTCGCCGAGCGCGACCACGCGGCCGCCATGCGTCAGCTCGCACGATGGGGTGCGGGGCGCAGCGCACAGGCGGGCATCGAGTATTACGCATGGCACGGCGGAGAGGGTGGCGTTGGGCATCAGCGCTACCACCCCGTTTCCTACAGCTATTCGGACGGAAAGCTCGAGTTCGGTGTCAATACCGCGTATGTCGTCTCTCGCACGGGCAAGAAGCAGGGACATGTCTCGGGATTTACCGATACGACGGTCGATCTCGGTTTATGGAACAAACACGACCGATATGATGTCCGTTACGGACTCTCGGTTAATTTGCCGACGGGCATGGCGCAGATTCATGATAACGCCGTGGTGCCGGATACGGTTGCCGCGCTCACGCGTTTCGGCGAGGGATGGAACTGGACGCCGAACATCACGATACGCCGGAAAATCAACGAAACGGATTCGTGGTATTATCGTCTTGCCTATGCGATTCGCGGGAAATACGACTATACGCTCGATATGGATCTGCATGATCCGCCGACGGTGCATCCTGCAGATCGCTACGAGGGCGAGGTGCGGTACCTTCATGCTGCTAAAAATGACCGGTTGACGGCATTCCTGCGGACAAATGTATTTACAGGACGTTCGAAGGAAAGCAGGGAGGTATATCACGAGGGGGCGGAAGGTCTTCTCGGGCTCTTCTATACCAAGCGGTACACAAAGAAAGATTCGTTCAAAGCATATGTCATGTATGAGCTGCGCGGCGCCCCTATTTACAAGACGGCCGCGGAGCAGCACAGCGATAATACGTTTACGCACTATTACGGCATCGGCATGACGCGTGAACTTTCAAAGAACCGGCGGGCGCGCCTTATGCTGCATCATCGGCGCTCGAAGGGGACATTCATCTCGCCGCTGAATAGTGAAAACGGCGAGGATCAAATGCGTACCTCCGTGCAAGTCGGATATGACCTGCGTATCAGCGACCGTGAAGCATTGTCGCTCGACGCGGAACGGTATTTCTACCGATCGAACCCGCATGAGCGATACCACGGATGGGGCGTAGCGCTCACGTTCTCCCGCAGCTTTTAACGGAGAAGATTCAACCAAGGAATACTGAAAATAGGGGTTATGCGAATAGGCAAACCCTATTTTTTTGCCTAAAATTTCTTGTTTTGCATGACTTTTTCGGAAAAACAAGGAGTTTTGGGATGATTTTATTCAGAAAAGGAAGGAATTTTATCATGCCCTATCGAATGACTATAGAACTCTGAGGTTTAGTTTGTTTGTATATGTTTGCTGCAGAGGATTGTGCGGCGGACAAGGCGGGAGCGGAATGGTGAAAAAGATTTTTTGTGCGCTCGCGGTTCTCATGGGGCTTGGCATTGCAGGGATGTTTTGCTGCTCCTTTTTCGAGATGCACGCGGGGGCAGAACGCGAGATGAAACAGGCGGAGCAGCGCCGAGCGGAACAGGAAGCTGCGGAAGCAAAGGCGGAGAGCATCGACTACCGCGCGGCGATGGAAGATCTCATCGTCGAAATGAATGATTATGCAGACGCCGCTGCCGGACGGAACTTTATGTTTATTACGAACGGTGGTACGGGCATCTATGCACCGGACGAGACGCATCCGCGCGATCGTGTGGAGCGTTTGCTCAACGCAGTTGACGGCGCGCTCATCGAGGATTTTTTCTACGGTTGGGATATGGAGGACGACCTGCCCCCGCCGGCAGAAGAGCAGGCGGAGCAGCGGCGCAATCTGCGCCTCGTACGCGAAGCGCACCGTCCCGTGTTCAACATCGACTATACGCATAAGGACAGCGCCGTGCGCGGCTCGCAGCGCAAGAATAAAGAGGCAGGCTTCATCGGCTTTGCCGCCTCGCGGCGCGAACTGGATGAGATTCCCTTCGGTACGATCGTCGATGCGAATGCACGCGACGTGCATTCGCTCGGTGACGTCCGCAACTTCATCGCGCTGCTGAACCCTGCGCGGTTTCGCAGCAAAGAGGACTATATAGAGAAGCTGCGCCGCACGGACTACGATCTCCTTATCATCGATCTTGTCTATAACGATGCCCCGCTCACGAAAGAGGATGTCGAGGCACTGAAGGTCAAGGCAAACGGCGGTCGTCGCCTCGTCTTTGCCTACATGAGCGTCGGTGAGGCGGAGGATTACCGCATCTATTGGAAGGACGAATGGAACAAGCACCTGCCCGTCTGGATCGATGAGATGAACGACGACTGGGAGGGAAATTACAAGGTTCGGTATTGGACACGCGCCTGGCAGGATCTCCTCTACGGATCGGCGGACGGGTACCTCGATAAGATCATCGCCGCAGGATTCGACGGCGCATTCCTCGACGTCATCGATGCGTACGATTATTTCTATGAGAAAGAGGGACACTGAGCGCCGCAGGTCAATTTTGAAATGCTAAACAAGGGAACGATGCATGAATTGGTGCAGCGTTCCTTTTTGTATCCTTGTCAACAGCGTAGGAAAATGCTAGAATAAAGCGTATATGACCAAAAGTTTTGGAAGTGATCGGAGGGCATGTTTCACGTGCGTCTGAAAATCCGGATTCTCGACAAATACATTTTTCGCGAGGTCTTTGTTTCGTTCCTCTTTGCCATCTGCGCGTTCTCGGCGGTCTTCATCGGCTCGGGGACGCTCTTTCGCATTGCGCAGTACATTACGGACTATGGGGCGTCTCTGCCGTCGGTGATCAAGATTTTCGTATTCAGCCTGCCGGGCGTCGTCATGTGGACATTCCCAATGTCGATGCTGCTTGCGAGTCTCCTGACGTTCGGCAAGCTCTCGTCAGCGAGTGAGATCACGGCGATGAAGTCCTGCGGCATCAATTTTACGCGCATTGCGGCGCCGGCGGTACTGCTTGGCTTCGTGGTCAGTGTGGGCGCGATTCTCTTCAACGAATACGTTGTACCGCGTGCGAATACGGCGTACCGGAATGTTATTTACTATGAGATCGAAGGCAACTCCGGGATGAAGTCGCAGGAGCATGTCATCATCAAGGAGATCACGGACGGGCAAATCCGTCGTCTGGTCTATGCGCGTGCGTACGATGCGGAACAACAGCGGCTCACGAATGTCAGCCTGCAGGTGTTCGGCGACGACGGCAAGGTCTCGCATGTGGAGAACGCGGAGTATGCGGAGTGGACGGGCAAAGAGTGGATCATGCACAGCGGGGACGTCTACGACATTGCGGACGAACATATGGAGCGGCATATGCGGTTCGAGACGCAGGTGCTGCCCGTGCAGAAAGACCCGCGTCAGATCATCCGTGAGCAGAAATCACCGGAGGAGATGACAATGCGCGAACTGCGCCGTCAGATTGCGCTGATGCAGACGCAGTATGTAAATACGAACAAGCTCGAGGCGGAGCTCTATCAGCGCGTCTCCGTACCGATGGCGAGTCTCATCTTTACACTCATCGGTGTGCCGCTCGGGATTCAGCCGACGCGCAACTCGTCGTCGGCGGGCTTTGCGATGAGCGTTATCATCATTTTCTTTTACTATGCGCTCATGACGATGGGCAACGCGTTCGCACGCGGCGGTGTTCTGCCGCCGATGCTTGCCGTGTGGATTCCGAATATCGTCGGCATAATTGCGGGGGCAATTCTCTTTCGGCGCGCCTCGCACTAATATTTTCCTGAAAGGCTATAGATTTGTAATTAAGGTGACGGCACTATGTACGGTATTACGCTCATTCTCGTGCTCGCCGTTGTGGGCGGGGTCATCGCCTTCATTGGCGACCGGCTCGGTACGCGCATCGGCAAGCGGCGGCTTTCGATCTTTGGGCTGCGCCCGCGCCACACAGCGGTCGTTGTGACGGTTTTTACAGGCGTCTGCATTACGACGGTGACGTTCGGCGTGATGGCGGCGGTCTCAGAGAATGTACGGACGGCGCTCTTTGGCATGGAGCGCCTGAACAGGATGATGGCTGAGACGCAGGCGGCGCTTACGCGGACGGCGGATGCGCTCACGCAGGCACAGTCGGATCAGGAGCGTGCGCAGGGGGAGCTGAAGCAGTCGGAGGACGAGATTGCGCGGCTCGAGGGCGAACGCCTAGGGCTCACAGAGGAATCGGAGCGACTGTCGGAGGGCAACCGCCGTCTTGCGTTGGAAAAAGAGGGGCTGATCTCGCTCAATGGTCGGCTCAGCGGGGAAAATGAAACCCTTCTCACCGATATTAAGGAACTGGGCATACGTGCGAATGCGCTGCGGCAAAATATTTTGAGCCTGCGCGAGGGGGACATCACCTACCGGGCGGGCGAGATCATCGCGAGCGGCATCATTCCCGCAGGGCTCAGCCATGAGGAGGTCGAGCGCGGCATGGCGGGGCTCGCGCAGCTCGGTACGCGCAATATCTCCGCACGTCTTGGGGAAAATAAGACGGATCAAGATATCTGGATCTATCAACCAGAATACGACGCCGCCGTGCGCGCGATCGAGGAGAGCAAGACGGGGATGATCGTGCGTATTGTCGCGGCGGGCAACCTCGTGCGCGGCGACGAGATCCGCGCGTCGATTGAGCTCTATCCGAACAGTATCATCTACCGCGACGGCGAGCTGATCGCAGCGCGTGTCTATACGCCGGAGACCATGCGCGCACAGGGGGCGGAGCAGACGGTGATGGCATTCCTGCGCGAGGTCAACGCGGCAGCATCTGCAAAGGGAATCCTCCCCGACCCGATCCGCGGGACGGTCGGCGTCATCGAGGGGGCAGAATTTTACGGACTGGTGCAGGAACTTCAGGGGCGTACGTCCACTGTCGTCATCTCGGCATATGCCGCAGGTGATACGGATGCGATGGGACCGCTGCGCCTCACGTTTAAGATCGAAAACGAGACGCCGCAGTGAGTACCGTTCTTGCTATCGATCCCGGGCGGGATAAATGCGGCATCGCCGTGCTCTCGCCGCAGGGAGACGTCCTCCTGCATGAGATCGTGCCGACCGCAGCCTTAGAGACGCGGGTATCCGAGCTCGCAGCGGAATATGCGCCGCGCATCATCATGGGGGACGGTACGACGAGCGCGGCGGCAAAGGCGCGGATCGAGGCGCAGGTCGGCGCGGTGACACTTGTGGACGAATACCGCACGACGGAGGAGGGGCGTCGGCTGTACTGGGCGGAGAATCCGCCCCGCGGCTGGCGGCGGCTCGTGCCGCGCGGGCTGTTGACGCCGGCCGTGCCGGTGGACGATTTTGCCGCCGTTGCGCTTGCCCGGAGATTTTTAGCGGGTACGGCGCGGCGCGATTGACAGCCGGCGCGCTCTGCGGTAAGATGAAAGGAATTATATCCTGCTGTAATGTAAGGAGAGCAAGACTACATGCCCGATCATGTCCTAGCATTTATGATAGCGCTCGGTGTGGCGCTGTTTTTGACGCCCGTCGTCATTTCTTTTGCGCGGCGCACGGGTGCACTTGACGCACCCGACGCGCGCAAGGTGCATGTGCGTCCCATTCCGCGCATCGGCGGTATTGGCATCTATGCTGCCTTTATGGTGTCCGTACTTGTGCAGATGAGTATTTCCGACTTCTCGCCGGAGATAATGACCAGCCTGTGGGGGCTGCTCGCGGGCGGGACGATCATCGTCGCCATCGGCATCATCGACGACTACCGGGATCTCCCGGCAAAGGTCAAGCTCCTCGGGCAGATTCTCGCTGCGTGCGTTCTCGTCATCGGCTTTGACGTACGCATCGACGTGATTACGGATCCGCTCGGCGATTTTATCTATCTTGAGTATTTCGCGATTCCTGCGACCATTTTTTGGGTGGTCGGGCTGACCAATACCGTGAACCTCATTGATGGGCTCGATGGGCTCGCCGCAGGGGTGTCCTCGATCGCGGCGGTGACGATCTTCCTCGTTGCGATGGAGGAGGGCATTCCCTTCGTGGCGATGATCACGGCGGCACTTGCGGGCGCGGCGATCGGCTTTCTATACTATAACTTCAATCCCGCGCGCATCTTCATGGGCGACACCGGGAGCATGTTCCTCGGGTTTATGCTTGCGGGGATCTCCGTCATTGGCGCGGTCAAAAGCGCAGCGACGATTGCGCTTATTGTGCCGATCTTAGCGCTTGGTCTGCCCATCCTTGACACGACGTTCGCTATCGTGCGGCGCGCGCGCAACCACCGCCCAATCTTTAAGCCGGACAAGGGGCATCTGCACCATCGCCTGCTCGCGCACGGCTTTACACAGAAACAGGCAGTGCTCCTCATGTACGTTGTAAGTGCGCTCTTTGGACTGTGTGCGCTCGCATTGACGGCAGTGAGTACGCAGGCGGCGCTGCTCATCATCCTCATTGTTGCGGCGGCAGTTTTTATCGGTGCTCGCAAACTCGGCATCCTGCGCCTTGACGCGCAGCAGAAATAATCGTGTATGGCATTCCGAGAGGAGTGAAAACAGAGCATGATCGGCAAAATCAAAGTAATGTCGATTTTTGGCACGCGTCCCGAGGCGATCAAGATGGCGCCCGTTGTCATGGAGCTCATGCGTCATTCGGATGAAATCGAAACGAAAACGCTCGTCACGGCGCAGCATCGTGAGATGCTTGATCAGGTACTGCATCTTTTCCGCATCGTGCCGGATTATGACCTCAATATCATGGCGGCGGGGCAGACGCTCTTTGACATCACGACGCGCGCGATGATGGGAATCAACGAAGTGTTCCAAAAGGATCGCCCTGATCTTGTCCTCGTCCACGGCGATACGACGACGACCTTTGCGGGCGCGCTTGCCGCATACTATCATCAGATTCCCGTCGGGCATGTCGAGGCGGGACTGCGTACGCATGACATCTATTCGCCGTTCCCCGAGGAGATGAATCGGCGGCTCACGGGCGGTATCGCGACCCTTCATTTTGCACCTACCGCAACGGCGCACGACAACCTCGCGGCGGAGGGGGTTCCCGAGCGGCGCATCTTCGTGACGGGCAATACCGTCATTGATGCCCTCCATCATACCGTGCGCCCGGACTATATGCTTCCGCCGGAACTCTCGCAGGTCGATTTTGCAAATAACCGTGTGTTGCTTGTTACCACGCATCGCCGCGAAAATCTCGGCGAGCCGATGCGGCACGTTTACCGTGCCATTCATGACATCGTGGACGGACTCTCGGACGTGGAGGTCGTTTTCCCCGTGCATCGCAATCCAAAGGTGCGCGAGATCGTGCAGGAGGAGCTGGGGCATCTTCCGCGCGTGCACCTCATTGACCCGCTCGACTATGAGCCGTTTGCCAACCTCATGGCACGCGTTGACATCGTGCTCACCGATTCGGGCGGCATCCAAGAGGAAGCACCCGCCCTCGGCAAACCGGTGCTCGTCCTGCGCGATACGACCGAACGCCCCGAGGCGGTCGCGGCAGGTACCGTGCATCTCATCGGCACGGCGGAGGAGCACGTCTACAATGAGACCATGCGCCTGCTCACCGATACGGGGGCATATGCCGCGATGGCGGAGGCAGTGAATCCCTATGGAGATGGGAGGGCAGCGCAGCGCATCATCGAGGCGATTCTCTACCATGCGGGACATCGTCATATCCCGCCGGAGCCATTCCATGCAGAAAACGAAGAATACTAAAAACGAAGATGCGGCACCGGACGGAAAAAAGTCCAACACCGCGTCATCGGGGATCGTCGATGCCCTGCGCGCCTTTGGAGTGCTTTCCGGCATCGGCATCTATCTCGTCGTATTTCTCGGCATCTTCATCTTCATTGGGAAAAATGCGGATGATATACTCGGTACGGGACGCGTCTGCACCATCCTCGGGATCCTCCTCGGATTCCCTGCGGCAGGCTATTCCATCTATCGACAACTTAAAGCATATAAAATCGTATGATGAAATGAATGGAGCGACCCCTTATTTTCAAAAAACTTGAAAAAGGGGCTTGACGAAGAAAAGCCGTTGTGTTATATTATGACAGTCGCGCTGATGAAGGCTAGAGGCTCTCGAGGCGCGCAAGATGTACCCTGAAAACTACACAATGCAGAGAGGTTAGAGATAATCTAACCGAAGCCAGATGCAACATCGTTGATAAAATGGTCAACGAGAAACAATTCTTTTACAGAATGACATTAATGAGTCGAGTGAGGCTCTTCTTTTACGGAGAGTTTGATCCTGGCTCAGGACGAACGCTGGCGGCGTGCTTAACACATGCAAGTCGAACGGAGCGAATGAAAGCTTGCTTTTATGAGCTTAGTGGCAAACGGGTGAGTAACACGTAGACACCCTGCCGATCAGATGGGGACAACATTCCGAAAGGAATGCTAATACCGAATGGCGTGTAGGGGAGGCATCTCCCCCTATATGAAAGATGGCCTCTATATATAAGCTATCACTGATCGATGGGTCTGCGTCTGATTAGCTAGTAGGTAAGGTAACG
>NZ_ALJR01000019.1:0-64271 GCF_000287655.1 Selenomonas sp. FOBRC9 | reverse complement strand
TTGGTATGTGGTAAGGTCTGAGCGCATTTGTGTCACAGTGCCGCGTGTAATCTCCCGATACAAGGTAGAGCGGGAGATCTTCACCTGCTTTGCAATGTCAGTCTTTGACATACCGGTGGATAGGAGGGCAAAAATTTGTCCGCGCCGATATGGGTCTAGGTGTTTATATGAGCGCGTGGTTGTGGTAGAATGAGTATGGGACATGGCAGCACCTTCTGTTCTGTTTTTGTGGTGAAAACATTGTAACACATTGAGCGCTGCCTGTCCTTTTTTTCTGTCCCACTTCATTTTACCATGAACCCTCTAGTTTTTTCAATCGACATATCGGTGAAAATCAGTGGACAATCCCGCAAAACGGGGTTAATATAGTAGTTATATATAGGTTCTACTCACAAAAGGGAGGATTGGGTAAATGAACATTCACGAGTATCAATCCAAACAGGTGCTGCGCGAATACGGCGTCAAAGTCCCGAACGGACTGCCCGCATTCACCGTAGACGCTGCCGTCGACAACGCCGAAAAGCTCGGCGCCCCCGTCATCGTCGTCAAGGCACAGATCCACGCGGGCGGCCGCGGCAAAGCGGGCGGCGTCAAGATCGCAAAGACGACCGACGAAGTGCGCCGCTACGCGCGCGAACTGCTCGGCAAGACGCTCGTCACGCATCAGACGGGACCCGAGGGCAAGGTCGTCAACCGCCTGCTCATCGAAGAGGGATCGAAGATCAAAAAAGAATTTTACCTCTCCTTCGTTATTGACCGCCTCAGCGCCAGCATCGTCATGATGGGCTCCGAGGAGGGCGGCGTCGAGATCGAAAAGGTCGCCGAAGAGCACCCCGAGAAGATCGTCAAGGAGTACATCGACCCTGTCGTCGGGCTCATGCCGTTCCAGGCGACGCGCATGGCATACGCCATCAACATCCCCGCACCTGCAGTGCGCAAAGCCTCGACGCTCATGCAGCGTCTCTACGCCGCCTTCATCGGCAAGGACTGCTCGCAGGTCGAGATCAACCCGCTCGTCGTCACCGAGGACGACGACGTCATTGCCCTCGACGCCAAGCTCAACTTTGACGACAGCGCACTCTACCGCCACCCCGACATCGCCGAGCTCCGCGACGACAGCGAAGAAGATCCGAAGGAACTCGAAGCCTCCGCGCACGGACTCAACTACGTCAACCTCGGCGGCGACGTTGCGTGCATGGTCAACGGCGCGGGTCTTGCCATGGCGACCGTCGACATGCTCAAGCACTGCGGCGGAGATCCTGCGAACTTCCTCGACGTCGGCGGCGATTCCGCCCCCGAGAAGATCGCAACCGCCTTTAACATCATGCTCGAAGGCGGGCAGGCAAAGGGCATCTTCGTCAACATCTTCGGCGGCATCAACCGCTGCGACAACATTGCCAACGGCATCATCGAAGCCGCAAAACTCATCTCCAAAGACGGCAAATCCCTCCCCGTCCCCGTCGTCGTGCGCCTCGAGGGCACGAAGGTGGACGAAGGGCGCGAGATTTTGAAGAACACACCGATCGGCAATGTTTTCGCCGCAGCCTCCATGGAAGACGGCGCGAAACAGATTGTCGAGCTCGTCGCAAAGGCAAAGGCGTAAGGGAGGTTCAGCTATGTCCATTTTGATTGATAAAAATACCAAAGCCATCGTGCAGGGCATCACGGGCAAAGCCGCCCTCTTCCATACGCGGCAGATGCTCGATGCCGGCACGCAGATCGTCGCGGGCGTCACCCCGGGCAAGGCGGGACAGGTCGTCGAGGGCGTCCCCGTCTACAACACCGTCAGAGACGCCGTTAAGGCAACCGGCGCGAACGCCTCCGTCATCTACGTCCCCGCGCGTTTTGCCGCCGACTCCATCATGGAAGCCGTCGACGCAGAGCTCCCGCTGGTCATCTGCATCACCGAGCACATCCCCGTCCTCGACATGGTCAAGGTGCGCCGCTACATGCAGGGCAAAAAGACCCGCCTCCTCGGTCCCAACTGCCCGGGACTCTTGACGCCGAATCAGGCAAAACTCGGCATCACCCCGACCAGCGTCGCAAAGCCCGGACATGTCGGGCTCGTCTCGCGCTCCGGCACCCTCACCTATGAGGCGGCGTTCCAGCTCACGAATGCCGGCATCGGACAGACAACCACCGTCGGCATCGGCGGCGACCCCGTCAAGGACATGGACTTCATCGACGTCCTGAAACTCTTTAAGGCAGACCCCGACACCCTCGCCGTCTTCCTCATCGGCGAGATCGGCGGCACCGCCGAAGAAGAAGCCGCGAAGTGGATCCGGGAGAACATGCCCGAAAAACCCGTTGCCGCCTTCATCGCAGGACGTCAGGCGCCTCCGGGCAAACGCATGGGTCACGCGGGCGCCATCATCTCCGGCGGCAAAGGCACTGCCGCGGATAAAGTCGCCGCACTCAACGCCGCAGGCATCCCCGTCGCGGATACTGTCGCCCACATCGGCGAAACCATGGTCAAGCTCCTCAAGGAAAAGGGACTCTACGAAAAGTGCCACACCTGCTGAGGTCGTGCAGCGACAGAGAACGAAATCAGAGAATATAGGTGAATCGCGGATGAAAATGGAGTGTGCGCAGAAATGCGCCGCTCCATTTTTGTATGCAGTTGAACGGCGCCCCTCTGCCATATCTATAATTTCCCTTTATACTATCCCATGAAATTTATTTTCAATTTCGTTGAATTTCTTCCATTCCTGCGCTATAATATAGATATTAGAAAAAAGGAGGCATGCCCAATGAATCAAGATCAACTCAAGCGGATGGAACACGACAAAGGTTTCATCGCAGCCCTCGACCAGAGCGGCGGCTCGACGCCCAAGGCGCTGAAGGCGTACGGCGTCGACGAGAGCGCCTACCACGGTGAAGAGGAGATGTTCACGCGCGTCCACGAGATGCGCACGCGCATCATCAAGAGTCCTTCGTTTGACAAGAAAGAAATCCTCGCCGCGATTCTCTTTGAGAATACAATGGACCGCAAGATCGACGGTATCCTCACCGCAGATTTCCTGTGGGAGAAAAAGGGCATCATCCCCATCCTCAAGGTGGACAAGGGTCTGGCCGACGAGAAGAACGGCGTCCAGCTCATGAAACCGATCACAGGGCTCAACGCCCTGCTCGACCGCGCGAACGAGCGCCACATCTTCGGCACGAAGATGCGCTCCGTCATCAAAGAGGCGAACGAGGCGGGCATCAAAGCCATCATCGACCAACAGTTTGAAGTCGGTATGCAGATCGTCGGCAAAGGGCTCGTCCCCATCCTCGAGCCCGAGGTGGACATCCACTGCCCCGAGAAGGCAAAGGCGGAGAAGATCATGGTCGGCTTCATGAAGGAGCACCTTGCAAAACTGCCTGCAGACGCCAAGATCATGTTCAAGGTCACGATCCCGACCGAGGACAACCTCTACGAAGAGCTCATGAAGGATCCGCACGTCGTCCGCATTGTTGCCCTCAGCGGCGGCTATCCGCAGGACGAGGCAAATGAGAAGCTCGCCCGCAACCACGGGCTCATCGCCAGCTTCTCCCGCGCGCTCTCCCAGGATCTGCGCGCAGGGCAGAGCGATGCCGAGTTCAACAGCGTTCTGAAGAAAGCCATCGACGGCATCTACGCCGCTTCCATTACCTGATCCTCTCTCCACGGAGCTTCCGGCGACACAAAAAGGGCTTGCCGCGCATACATGAATCATGCATGTGTGCGGCAAGCCCTTTTTCGTGTGGAATAATAGTCACAGATTCTCTGGATGCGGCGAAATACAGCCTATCTTCTTTTATCGCAGGGATTTCACCTGTACGAGTTCGTAATTGTTTTCTTTCAGAACACCGGCACAAAACTCCCTAAGCATTGGAATATCATTCTGCATTGTCTCTCATACAATAGTAAAATTGATATTCTGATGATATGCATGTGCAAATATATTTCTCATATCTCTGATGAGCTTCCACGGGATTTCCTCACTGTGTTCCAAGAACTCATCCGAGAAGCTCTTGACTAGTTCGCCGATCGTCTGCATGGGCATAGCACATGCATTCCGATAGACATAGCTGTTCATGAACGCCTCTTCATTATCTCCGAAGAATCTCATCGTTTCTCTGATTTCGTCGCAGTACTTTTGAATCGACAACAGCACCTGCGCATCACGCTTGCCCACTTTCATAAAGTAAAATCTCATCCCTTTCTACGGCATCCTTGAAAATATAACAGTCCTCCGATAACCGGCTGATCAGATCCACTTCCTTATGCAGCAATTCCTCTAAATCAAGTCGAAACCTTGCCATCTTAAAAAGCCCCATACCTTTGGGAGCAACCATATGAAAATCCACATCACTCTCTTCCGTCGCCTCGCCGCGCGCATAGGATCCAAAGAGGGACAATTTAACCACCTGATATTTTTCACAAATCGGACGAATTTTTTCCTTAATTTCATCAATCGTCAAAATCATTTCTGCCCCCTCCTCTCCAACGCTCAAAGCATCGCGAGATAGTCGTCCAACCGTGCATTTACATACCCCGCAAACAACTCCTCCATACTGTCGATCGTCCCCTTCTCGTGATAGTCGTCAAACGCCTGATAATAGCGCATCCGATCCGTAAATTTAATATCGATCGGCGGATAGCCGGCCTTCATCAGCTCCAGATTGACGAGGAGGCGTCCCGTGCGTCCGTTCCCGTCGATGAAGGGATGAATCGCCTCGAATTCGAGATGAAACTGCGCGAGCTGAGACACAATATGCCGCTCCATATGATCTCCGTAAACGAGCAGCAAAAGCTCCATCTCCGACCGGATCAAATACGGTTGTACAGGATTGTGTTTCGCGCCCATAATGCTCACAGGGACTCTGCGGTAGACGCCGCGATCCGCGCGCTTATCCTCCAGCACCAGCGCGTGAATCTGCTTGATGACCTGCTCTGAGAGCGGAACGTTATCCCGCACGAGCTCGAGCACGAAGTCAAATGCCTCCTTATGCCCCACCGCCTCGAGATGTTCACGCAGCGGCTTTTGCGCAATCGTCAGCCCGTGCAGCACCATGTCCGTCTCGCGCAGGGTCAGCGTATTGCCCTCAATGGCATTCGAATTATAGGTGTACTCCACCGCGAATGCCTCTGTCAGACGTTCAATTTCGCCCCGTGTGAGCGGTCGTTTCGCGTCCAGCACCTTTTTCTTTTGGTCAATAATGTCAAGCAGCGATTCCACATTGAATCTCCTTATACTCGATGTTCGGCAGATATCCCAATGTGCCGAATGCGCTCGAGGTCGTATATTTTGTGCCCGTACAATATCCCCCTACATAACTAAATTTGCCGTAAATTGTCAAGGACTCCGCGCACAGTTGCTCCACCGTGGCGAATAAAATTCTGCGGTGTACACTCTTTGACATAATCCGGCTTAAAATAAATACGTATACTAGATATTTTTTGTATGTTTACAGAAATCACATTATTGTCAGAATACTTGTTTTGAAGTACTGCCAACAAGCGCTTTCCACGTATTTTCTTTTGACCGATATATGCTCACTATTTTTGCTTTTCCATTATAGCATTTCTTTCATTAATATAATAGCCCCCTTTAAGTCCTGCCGGTCATACAAAAAGAGCCGGCGCATGCGTACGTTTTTACGCCGCTGCACCGACTCTCTCCGGCTCTCACGCCTCATACACTTACTCTGTTGCCCGCAAAATCCGCTTTCGGATCTCGTTCAAAAAATATCGAAAACTCGGCGATGCATTCGCATCCGGGCACATGTGCCGCCCAATGTTCACTGCCCACTCGCGCTTGCACTTGCCGCGCTCCACATAGGTCGGGCAGTCCTTCTTCATCCGCTCCCTGCCGCCGCGGTAGACCACATCCGCCAGACACTCCTACGTCCGACAGATGCTGTCCTGCCGATAGGTGTCGAGCGCCGCGCGCTTTGCCCGCGGGTATGCCTTGATCACAGCCTCCCGATCACCGAGCAGCCACGCCTCAACCTCTTCCACCGCGATACAGAACACATGGTCAATCGTGATATTTCTGCGTGCGGCAAGTTCCTTTAATTGCCGGGCAAACGCCGCCTGATCCCGTTTGTCATTATCCAGTACCACGAACACCGCCGACGGCTTCAGGTGCCGCAGGCTCTTATCAAATCCGCTCAAGTATGTCGCGAGATCATTCAGCAGTTTCCCCGTTTTCGTCTCTTTCGTCGTATTTTTCTTCGTAAATCCGCCGATACCGCGGAACGGCTTCACATTCCATGTGACAAAATCAAAATCTTTCGTTATCTTCTTTTCCCATGAGAAATCTCCACCTATCGCGTGTCCACAGCCTGCGAGCTGCGCCACAAGGTCAAAGGGAAATCCGGCGTTTTCCGGCATACATTGGATCGCCCCGCAGGCCGCTCGTCCCGCAGCGGCGATACCGATGATTTGGACAAAATCACATAATCACATTCCGTAATAACCACCCACGCCCTTTTACATCAAAGATATACCAATGCGTTTATTATAGCATAAGAGAATCGTTCTATGCTGCCGCGCTGCTCAAATATCCTCGTCTTGATTCTTTCGCCGCCGCCTGTTATCATAATGCCGTAAGACTTCGAGACCGTTCAAAGAGGGAGAACTCCATGCAGATCGTACTACTCTCCGGCGGTGCAGGCAAACGCCTTTGGCCGCTCTCCAACGACCTATATTCCAAACAGTTTCTGCGTCTCCTGCGCCGCGCAGACGGCACGCGCGAATCCATGATCCAGCGCGTCTGCCGCCAAGTACGCGAGGCGGCCCCCGGCGTTCCCATCACCATCGCAACCGCCGGCGCGCAGATCTCGCTCATCCGCCGCCAGCTCGGTACGGATGTGAGCATCTCCGTCGAACCGTGCCGCCGCGATACCTTTCCCGCCATCGCCCTTGTCTGCGCCTATCTGCACGAGGTACGCGGCGTACCGCTCACAGAATCGGTCGCCATTTGCCCCGCCGACCCCTACGTTGCCTCCGACTATTTCCGCGCCGTCACAGACCTCCTCACCGAGGTCGAACGAGAGGGCGCTGCGCCGCTCCTCCTCATGGGCATCGAACCAACCTATCCCAGCGAAAAATACGGCTACATCCTCCCCGAGACGGGCGACACACAAAGCAAAGTCGCCTCCTTCCGGGAAAAACCGGACGAGGCGACCGCAGAGAAATATATCGACGAAGGTGCACTGTGGAACAGCGGCATCTTTGCATTCAGGCTCGGCTATGTACTCGACAAGATGCAGGAAATCTTTCCCTTTGACGGCTATGAAGACCTCTACAACCGCTATGAGGAACTGCCGAAAATCAGCTTTGACTATGCAGTCGCCGAGAAGGAAGAGAACATCGCCGTCCGGCGCTACAGCGGCACATGGCTCGACATCGGCACGTGGAACACCCTCGCCGGCGTCATGCCCGAAGACGCCATCGGACGCGTCACCCTTGACGAGACCTGCTCGAATGTCCACGCCGTCAATACAGCGTCTATGCCCATCCTATGCATGGGGCTCAAGAACGTCGTCGTCGCCGCCAGCCCCGAGGGCATTCTCATTGCCGACAAACACCGCTCCAGCATGATGAAGCCCTACGTCGAAAAACTCCACACCCCCGTCATGTATACCGAAAAATCATGGGGCGAATTCCACATCCTCGACGCCGACACGAACAGCCTCACCATCAAGATCACCCTCAGCCCCGGACATGCTCTCACCTACCACATGCACGAACGCCGTGACGAAACATGGACCGTCATCGAAGGCCGCGGCCACGTCAAACTCGACGGCAACGAATTCGCCGTCTCCGAAGGACAAACCGTCCGCATCTCCCGCGGCTCCTTCCACACCATCCGCGCAGAAACCCTGCTCAAGGTCATGGAGGTGCAGGTCGGGGAGGATATTGATGTGGAGGATAAGATTATGTTATTTTCATCATAAAGATTATAGTTTATACGTATCAAATTAAGTTAATACCATATCCCTTTACTTTTCCGTCAAATTATTTGATACACTTTTTTATAAGCGCTACCATCTCCTCATTTACTTTGAATTGCTTGGCTATCTCTACCAAAGATTTATCACTCTCAATAAGTTCTCGTATGATTTTAAGTACTTTCCCCATCGTTATGGCCTTATTGAATGTAGAATTATCAAGCAGCTTCTTGATAATCCCTGCATCCAGTATGAATTTCTCTTCGGTGTTCCGTACCGCAATTTGTTTTTGAGCATTATCCCCACCTGTCGGCTGTTGATTCCCTGCAATCCTTTGGGTCGACTCCGTCATAGATGCCCGCTGATATAGGACAAGACAGGTTTGACTATCATCTTGACGATTATGTGGCTCGACCTCAAACGGCTGAAATTCTTTCGCGTAGATAGTCTGTCCAAGTGCCGTCATCCATTTTTTTATCACTACAATGCCATGATTTCCATTTCTAGCTTGCCGTGTCTCTAGAAGCCGCATCATGCCTATTGGCGAAATCGACCAATTATCATTTTTTGATTTTACTACCGATACCTCGGTCTTTGTTGTTTCTTTTTTATTTTCAGATAGTAAAATTTCAACGATTTGAACAAGGCATTGATAATCCTGGACCATTTTCCATTCCGGCGGAATCCAGTTTATACCGCAGAGCATCCCAAGGAGTCCTCCCGTTATCGAAGCAATCGTATCGGTATCGATGCCAAAGGAACCCGCAGGAGTTTTAATCCCTAATACGGGATTTGTAGCATATCGAGAGGCGAAATATATAGCTGTCAGTACAGCTACATCGCCAGCCCCATTCACACTACTGTAGCACCCCAAAGAGTCCATCACTTTGGCATCTTCTAGCATCAAGCCTTTTTTCAGAGATGTGCTAATGAATTCGAGTTGGCGGATCATATGGTTGTAATTACTGTCCCACTCTTGTACATAGTCAAATGTCGAATATTGCTTGACTTTTCCAAACCAGTCCTTAAAAAATTCAGATGAAGGAAACGTACCCCAATAGTCTTTTCCATCGATGACTGCGGCTACAAGTTCCCCATATTCGAGAACAGTCTCTTTTCTTAAAATAAAATCTAAGGCATAAGCGTAACAAGTTGCACCCAAAATCGCTCTTGGATGCCCATGTGTAATGATTGTATTCCTAATGATGTCCGATATCAAGGCCGTTTTATCCGGCTTATTCGCATAGGCAATAACATGCGGAAGAATCCGCATGGCGGCTCCATTACCGCCGGCATTAAGGTACTCTTGAGGAGATGTTGACTGCCAAGGCAAAACCTTTTCCTCGGCAATTGACCTAGCAGCTTTCAAGAGTGCACGACCGCCCCCTCGTTCATACTTCAACCAAAAAGGAAGTTCTTTTTCCGCAAAGAAAGTCTCCCAATCTCCCATTATTATGCTTCGTGCCACGGAAAGTGTTAACTGGGTATCATCGCTGTATTCGCCTGGAAAAATTCTCTCATCATGCCAACGGGGCTGCCTACAACTCCGAGTCCACTCAACAAAGAAATCATGCACCTTCGGTTTTTTTGCTCTATTTTTAGACCGGGGCTCATTCGGCCAACCTAAAGCATCGCCAATAGCAGTGGCCAACATCGCTCCTATACATTTTTCTCTTTTGGTTGGTATCGTTATCGACATTAGATCACTCCTACTCCGGCCAACCGTAAGCTATCTCATCCGGCATGTGTCCATCCTTAATCATACTACTCCACTGTGTTGTAATTACATCCGGCGCAATAAAAATTGATATATGTTGAATATGATACATTACCAGTATCGCGTATATTCGCTCGGCTATCTTCTCGTTCCCAACGGCAATACCGACGATAAATGAACGTGGAATACTATCTTTTATCAATATCTCAGCTTGTCCATCGGTTGGACAGGAAGGAAGCATTCTTGGTGTGCGTGGATACTGAAATGTCGGAATACGATGTGCAAAAATTGATTCTATCTCTTCCATATTTTCCTTTATATAGCAGCCTCTTCCTTTACTTGCATTACAAGGACAAAACTTCGCCTTTCTAGAGGCTAGTATATTCAAGTTTATATATAAGACGACCCATTCTTGAAATATCTTATTCGTGTCATTTTGCATAGCCTTTTTCAAAAACCATGAATTTGGATATTGAATAGAACAGGATACATAATCCAGTTCACCATCATAACGTTCCTGGTCCGTTACATTTTTTGTGTCCTGACGAATAGAATCTCTTGCTAAAATGCCTGTCTCATGTAAAATAATATGCGTAAAGCTTTGAAGTTTAGTGAAGTGGCATAATCGATTTACGCCGCGGGCTGACAATATATGGTAAGTGCTCATATAACATCCGCCTCATCTTGAAAGTCATAGCTGCCTGCGTCTTTTGGGAAAAGCGGCGATAACGTACCGCTGTATGACATATATAGGCCATATTTCGATCGAGTTGCCGCTACATAAAGAAGTTTTATTTCATCTTCATATACATCTTCCTCAGATACGCCATTTCCCATAGCCTCAGGAGACGGAAATTTATCATCACTTAAAAAGGGGATAAAAACATTATCAAACTCTAATCCCTTTGCCGCATGAAATGTTGTTAAGTAAACGGTCTTGATATTAGCATATCCCGGCGTCTTTTTGTCAATTTCCGTCGCATCGCAAGAATTATTGTTCAAGAGACATCTAAACAAATCGATATCAGCTCTACTTCTACATACAATTACAGTCGAAGAAGTTTTGCCCATAGAGATTACCCTATCAATGACCCAATCTATCTCGTGTTGCTCACATGTAAATTTTACAAGTACAGGCTTGGGGCCCTCCGCAATATGCGCGGCAGCCTCAATCATATCACTGTTTTTTCTCCAGTATACACTCTTTGTAATATCTTTTGCAAAATCCATAATCGCTGCAGGGTTTCGGTAATTCATATCGAATCGCCAAATTTTATTATCTACATGAATACCAGAATCACGCCACGAGAGTCGGCTGCCGTATATTTGCTGCGCCACATCGCCGAAAAATGTGAAAGAACCTCCGTCGGCTATCGCCTCTATCAATGATTTAATCATCATTGGAGAAAAATCTTGACCTTCATCAACAATAATATGGGTATATCTACGTTCCCTCTTATCCTTTTGTAATGCACAATATACGTAAAATGCCACGTCATCCCAATCATATTTCCAGCCGGCTTGTTTACGGAGTTCTATGTATTTCTTGTAGACCTCAAAAATCCACTTGCGGTTTTTCTTTTTTATATTAGCCGAACGTCTCCCTATACGCTCGGCATCATAATACAAGGTAGAATCCACCAAACCAAACTGCTCTATATAGGTTATTTCATCTACAAAGAATGCCTGAGAGCGCTGCAGCGTTGATTCAGAAGGGTTTTGTTTTTTTAATACTTCAACGGCTCGTTCTATATAGTATTTCTTTCCGTCCTTATTCAAAATGCCATTTCGTCGCGGCATTTCCCCCATACTGTGCAAATATCCGCGCGCAAACAAATGATAATTCTCTACAACTAATTTCTCCGACCGTGAGTTGCTAATACCACGCATATATTCGACCAAAGCACGGTTAAATGTCACAAGCAGCACCTGATTTGTACTTGGAAGATGTGCAAGATGCTGCGCACGCATCAATGCTATGGTCGTCTTTCCACTTCCGGCAGTCCCCAAAACGACAATATGCCCCTTAGCAGGAAGTGCCAGAACTTCTTCTTGTTTCCCTGTTGGAGTGACTGAGAGCATCATTTCATATCCTCCTACCTTAATTTCCTCTATACAAATTTAGATTTGTGTTTTTCGTTTGTACCTCCCCATATTTGATACAACGCTAGCGGGTAACAAGAGGTATTGCGTATTTTCCCTTACTCTTCTGATTAAGATATTTGGCAAAACATATTCTTCTATAAAATCATCCCAATGTCCATACTCCCAGAACGAAATCCTTCTATGTCCATTGTGATGTAGATGAAGCCAAGTTCTTTCAGACAAGCAACAACTTCTGCTCTCTTTGATAGCAATTCCACCATAACGGGTTCATCTACTTCAATCCGTACAACCTGTCCATGCAAACGTAAACGTATATTTCCGGATAAGATTGTACGCAGATACTCCTCCCCATCCGCAAGACGTGAAAGTATCTCATAATCTATTTCTGTCCCATATGGTAGTCTGGTTGCCATACAAGGCGTTGATGGACGTGCAGCAACAGAAATTCCGTAACACTCCGCCAGACGCTTTACATCTGCTTTTCGAATATGCAACTGTGCAAGCGGACTAATAATGGCAAGTTCTCTAAGCGCGCGAATGCCCGGACGATACGCGTGCATGTCATCCTCATTCGTTCCATCCATGACACACGATACCCCCATACGTGACGCAAAGTCTCGGAGCGTTCGAAATAGGCTATACTTGCACAGATAACAACGATTCACAGGATTTTGACGTATATTCTCTTGAGCGAGCTCATCAATGGCAATAATATGATGAATGCTGCCTAGTTCCGCGGCAACACGCGATGCAATTACAAGATCACAAGCAGTATGCAAGCGACTATCAAACGTCACTGCATGGACATTTTTTCCTGTTTTTTTCGCTGCATCCACAGCTATTTTGAGTAAGAGCGAAGAATCTACCCCGCCTGAAAAAGCAAGACATATATCCTCCGCTGCATATTCCGCCATTGTAGACTCGAGTTGATCTTTAATGCAGCTTAACATGCTGTCCATTTGTTCTTAGCTTCTTCCTGTATAACAGCGTATACTTCTTGATAGCCCATCCGATGTTCTTTACAAATACGGCGGATACTCTCGTATTCGGGGTAAAAATACTGCCGGCTTCCATCGGTGCAAATTTTTACCTTCGCCGCACCAAGCGCAGTTTGTAATATACGAATCTCCCTATGCAGTATGATTCTGCTAACAGGCGTTCTTCGAATACCGATGGTTGTCGTATGCTTAAAGATTAAGTTCTCTAGTGGAGTAATTAGTTCTTCTGTACAAAGGACAGACAGCATATTGGCCGGGCGACTTTTTTTCATATAGATAGGCGTATACCACACATCTGCCGCCCCCGCCTCAAATAGGCATTCCATTGCCAAGCCGAGCATCTCTCCGCCTGCGTCGTCGATATTGCTCTCTAATAACCACATTTGTTTTTCTGCGCTCGATTCCTTTTTTACAGACAAATCCTCGATTAGCATAGCACGTAACACATTTGCCTGATAAAAATCCTTTTTGCCCGCGCCGATCCCCGTCTTTAAAACACGAAACTCGGACGGTAGCGCATCACGCGTCCGTAAAGCTGCAGCAATTGCAGCGCCTGTGGGTGTAACCATCTCGCCGTCATTATCCGAAATATGCAAACCTAAACCATACTCTTCTACGATACGAAGTGTTGCCGGTACCGGTACAGGCATTACTCCGTGCGCCATCTGCACGCTACCGCTCCCGTCTGTTAACGGAGAGACAATGACCTCATGAACTTCTAAATCATCGATACAAATCGCGACACCTATAATATCAATAATAGAATCAATCGCACCGACCTCATGGAAGTGTACCTCATCAACGGGAATACCGTGTGCTTTGGCCTCCGCCTGCGCAAGGATATTAAATATACGCCGCGCTAGTACTTTCACCCGTTCTCCACATGTGAGCATATCTATAATCGCATAAATATCACGCAGATTTCTATGCCGGTGGACATGTCCATGGTTATGCGTATATTCCGGATCCAAGTATACATCAAAGTCATAAGCATCAATCCCACATTTCACTGTCCTACCGAAATGTAATCGATACCCGCCTACAGGGAGCCGCCCTAGTATCTTTTCTAACACATCGCGTCGAGCGCCCAAATCTAAGAGTGCGCCAACAGCCATATCGCCGCTAATACCCGATCTGCATTCTAAATAGAGAGTAGTTCCCATTTATTTCACCGCCAAGCGATTAATTTGTGTCGCAAGATATCCCGCCCCATACCCATTATCAATATTAACGACCGCAATACCGTTCGCACAGGAGTTGAGCATTGTAAGGAGTGCAGAAAGCCCATGAAAACTTGCACCATAACCGATAGAGGTAGGAACGGCAATCACAGGGCATCCAACCAGCCCCGCAACTACCGTTCCAAGAGCCCCTTCCATCCCGGCAGCAGCAATAATAACATTTGCGCGCTCGAGGCGCTCCCTCTGTTTTAGTAGGCGGTGAATCCCCGCAACCCCCACATCATAGATCCGTTCTACGTGACTGCCAAAGAACGCTGCCGTCTGTGCGGCTTCCTCTGCAACAGGAATATCCGCCGTCCCTCCGGTACAGACGACAATGCATCCAATTTGTTCTTTCCTCTCCGACTCCACCTTAAGGACACGCGATATAGGATCATACTGCACCGCTGGAACGGCCGTCTTTACAAGTTCAAACTGCAGGTTGGACGCCCTTGTCCCAAGCACCTTACCGTTCCGCTGATAAAGCCGTTGATATATCTCTGCAATATATGCATCCGGCTTCCCCTCGCAAAATACCGTCTCCGGCATTCCTGATCGAATTGCTCTATGATGGTCAATCTTTGCATAACCAATCTCTTCATATGGAAGATCACGGAGTATTCGTTCTGCTACGGCAATCTCTATAGCACCGGATTTTACATCTTCCAGTAAGTTTCGTAGATCCATAAATTTATCTCCCAATTTGAACTTTCAACGACTTCCCCTGAACTAAATCATATCCTATATACCTTTTGATTTATAGTCTAAATGCAACACAATTTAGCGAGGAGCCCCCATCTTAAAAAAGCGATAATGCTTGCTTTTAGATATCTCAAAGTAGAAAATGAACCGTAGAATTTGCCATACCATTCAGGACTTCTAACTTTCCTTGTTCCAGTACATTGAGGGACTCTATACCCCTAGTTCTGGCACCCCCCCATCTGCGATAAACATAATTTCCGGATAAGTTTCCTACGTCCTTTCAATTGTTTTTAGTGGCTAAAATTTGCGGAAAGATTAGGATATTAAAATTTGTGTGAAAAACCTTTTCATAGATATTTGAGAATCCATCCATGAGCCCCCTCCCTTATCAAAAATATCAGCCTATATTTTTTCTCTTAGCAGGTCAACCAAATGCCGGGTATATTTTTCTTTTCCCTGCTGATTGAGATGGGTTGCATGATCATAATAATCGCCAATCTCATAAAACGCTTCGTCCGGTTCTCCTAACACCTCCACACCGCAGGATGTCCAAAATGCTGCGATCTTTTGCAGGTTTTCGGCATCCTCATTGGAAAGAGACGCTTCTCTGCGCAGCAAAGTAGGCCACGTCACATAGAGCCGAATATGATGTGCCTTACAGTACTCCGCAAATCCGCGCAGTGCTTCTTTTGTATCCGGACTAGGAACATTTGTTGCAGGAGGATAAATATATGAGGTAACTTCTCCCCACAACTTATGGATACTAATATTATCGTTATCATAAAAATCCGGTGTTCGATCCCCTCGCGTGTCCATCTGCTCCAACTTGAACTCCTGTTTTCTATCGGGCTCCGGCCGCAGTTGATAATACACCCCTTTCGCCAAACTATAGGTGTCTGCAGCAAAAATAAACCGTAGTTTTTCGGTAAATTTCATGTCCTCAAAATACGGATAATCATACGCCATGATATAGGGCATATATTCCATATTATACGGGTTATCCAAATACAGCGGATATTCTAAAGGCAATACAACGATATCGCCGTCATAGAGCACCTTTTTTGCCAATACAAATATATATCGGTGCAAGGGCATAGTAAGACCAAAATTCACTGTAGGAATCTCGAGTGCCTTCTCTATTTCTCCCGCATCCACGCCAAGTGCCGTGCCGGAAGCGGCTACAACCATAATTTTGCGCCCGGGAACTGCTTCTGCGCAGGCTTTCTTTTTTTGTACGAAGTTATGCATATGCTGCGTTGTTTTCGGCGGAATGCCGATATTGAAATAAAACAGCATCATATGAATTGCCGCTGCTAAGAATAAGAGAAATGCAATGACACCTACATATTTTTTATAAGACATCATCTCTGTACTCCTAAAATTGAAAATATAAAAATTCACTGTAACTGCCCATACGAATCATCGATACAAAGCCGACTGCCGCAACGACAAACGCCCAAACGATTGTAGGTTTCATGCGTTCCACAATCCGGTTTGAACTTGGTAAAAAAGCAACGCACAAACTTCCTACAAGAATGTATTTCAAGCCCATAAACATTGCATCTCCGGAAAAGATTACACCGCTATCTTTGAGGAATACAAAATATTTCTCCACGATACCACCTGCCGGCAAAATAATCTGCGACGGATCGCACATCGCCATCATAATCAGCCATGCGTCATGTATACTATCTGCCCTAAAAAAAATCCAGCCAACCAAAACAGTCCCCAAGGTCAAAGTATACCCTAACGGCCGCCACATCCGGAGCCGGTACCTCTTCCATGTATGATTGACAATCAGAGCAAATCCATGGATAGCGCCGAAAATAATATAATTCCATCCCGCACCGTGCCACAGACCGAGAATCAACATCGAAAGAAAGAGATTCTCCATCTTTCGCTTCTCCCCCAAACGATTTCCTCCAAGCGGTATATAGATATAATTCCTCACACATGTCCCCAGAGACATATGCCATCGCCGCCAAAAGTCAATAATTCCATAAGCACGATACGGCGAATTAAAGTTGATGGGAATCTCGATATTCATCATACGAGCAATTCCGACCGCCATATCGCTGTATCCCGAAAAATCAAAATACAATTGAAACATATAACTGAGCGCAGTAATCCACGCATCTACAAAAGTCAGCCCCGCCGGATCGTTAAATCCGGGCGAAACATAGGTCATAAATGTATCGGCAAGTAAGACCTTCTTCGCAAGACCGATGATAAAAAGCGTAAAACCGCGGGCAATATTCTCCCATTGCACCGTTTTCGTCTCAGGATTTGCAAATTGCTTCATCATCGACTTATGATAGAGAATCGGACCTGCCAAGAGATGTGGGAAAAACGACACAAAGAGCGTATAGTTGACTAGATTATGATCTTTTGCAACACCTTCGTAGCAATCGACCAAATACACCATCTGCGTAATGGTAAAGAAACTGATGCCGAGCGGCAAAATAATGTGCAGGAGGTTAAAATCCGTCCCTGCAATGAAATTTACATTCTCAAGAAAGAAATCCGTGTACTTATAAAATCCAAGAAGTCCGGCATTCACGAAGAGCCCAAAAATAAACACCGCTTTTCTCACCATACGTTTATCCGCACGCTTCCGATCCCGCAAAATCACGCCGGAGCATACATAGTTAAACGCAATGCTGGCAAGCAAAAGCGGCAAATACCGCACGTTCCAATAGGAATAGAAAAAAAGGCTGGCAGCGACCAGCCACAAATTCGCCGCATTCGAATCCTCCCGCTTGCCCAAGGCAAAATATCCCAAGAGTACAATCGGAAAGAATAAAAAAAGGAATTCATACGAGTTGAACAGCATCTCTTCTCAGCCCCTTAATCCTCAAGTTTTTCTTTGATGAGTTCGATCATCTCACCGACATTTTTCAAGTCTTACAGTTCACCGAACACAAATTTGATGGCGAAGTATGGCTCAATCGCAACGACAAGACGAATGTGGGGCAGGGAATCCCGATCCTCAATCTGATCCGCAGTCGTCTCGTTCGCAATCACGAAATCCTCATCATCAAACACATCGTGAAAAATCAGCTGAAGCTCTGCTAAAATATCCATTCGGCTCTATTCCCTTCACACAAAAACACCCCCTGTCTATCAACGGTATATGGGGTATTCCACACCGCCAGATTCTGTAATTCATTCCACACTTCCCTGCACATCAATATACTGGTTTCGCGGCGTATAGCCGTCCACCTGGCATGTCCTCCTCGTCCGCCGGCAGGCAGTCAAATCCCATCTCTTCATAGAAATGTGCGACCATACAGTTTTCTTCGTCGGATAGTAATATCCTACCGTACTTTTCATCCTCGCACAATGTACCGCCCCACAGAGTATTATCAAGGTCGAGCACGAGATTTCCCTGGAATCGCCTTGACGATATTCGCGAGCCCATGAGCGACCGTCGACAGGACATCGTAGTTCATAGTGAATTTATACGCATAGTAATTGAGGTCTTTGAGTTTCTTAATAAAGCCTAAAAAATCTTGATATGTCGTCTTGAATCCATGCGCTAGGTCAAATCCATTACCAATCACTAAAATCGTATTTGCAGCCATCTCTCACACGTCCTATTCCACTCATGTCTTCCCCTGCGCGCTAACTTCTTTCCTCACTAGCAGCTATTGCCTCGTAACCGCCAAAATCTCGTAGTACATGAACTAAAATCTGCAGCCCCCGCTGAGGAACTTCAGCCCAGATCGAATTAATCTAGATGCCACGGCTACCGATACCAAAACTGATTTGCTCATGATTCAAACCCACTGGTTCATATCGACTCCCCGAATAAAAGCCCCCCACTTCCGTCATCCAACATATCACAAAATGACACAAAAGAACGGCTAATTAAACGCGCCGCAGAAGTTTCCCGTACCCATTGGAAAAGGGTATGTCCCGGCAGATCCGCGTAATCCCCTTTCCATAGTCGCGCACGCGCACCTCATGGTCAAGGATCTCTATCTCGCGATAAACCTTATCCCCGAATCCACTATGTTCCATGACAATACAGGATCGCGTTAAGTACAACACCTTTGCAAACGTCTTTTCTTCCTTCAGAGAAAACAGCCCGTCTCTATCCGGATAAAACGGATTTTGCTCCTCATCGTCCTTTTGGATCGTAAAATGCGCTTTTGTTGACCGGAACCGGTTGCGTTCTGCCGGCAACGGCGTATAGAGATATGTCCCCGGATCGCGGATCAGATCCACGCCGTCAATACGCAGCGTGATCGAAAGCTGATCATTATGCGCGTGTCCGCCGTTTCCTTTTTGCCCGACTTCTCCACAGCGCACCGTCATATATAGATGGGGGGATTTGAAGATATATACGCCCATGCCGGGATAGGAAAAACACTGCAAGAGTTCCGTAATTCTATTTTGTGCCGCAAAACGATATTCCTGCATATCCAAACCGGAAAGGGGCAACGATGGTATGCAGGCTGCAAAATCTTCCTTCTCGGCATCAAGCCCCCTGCATTCCGCCGTGGGGAGTGAAAGCCCCTGTCCCATGTGCGCCGCCAGCTTTGTTTCAAAATCCGGCGGTGTTTTCCTTTCGTTTGAAAAGACAACATCATAGAGGCGCGCGAGGTGCGTATGATCTAGGATGTTCTCATTATAGTATAATTCATCATCTCGGTGCGGTATTCCTGCTAAATTTTCATATCTCTGCACGGCTTCCTCTGCCGTCATTCTGACGAATGCAGGGCACAGCTTCAAAAAACGTCCACTGTCATTATCGCCGATCTGCGGGATCTCTCCGTCATCACGCAGCAATGTTTTGGTAAACTGCAGCGCATTTGCGAGCCGCTGCCAGAATCGGGCGGGGAACAGTTCTTTTCTCCCGGGATCAAATTCCTGTTCCTGCGGGGATTTTAATTTCGGTTCCGCGCGATGCAGTGATACGTCGTAATGCTGCAGTCCCGCGCGCCGCTGTTCATTCATCTGTACGGCAAACAGCGCACTGTAAAGCATAATCTCTGTCGACAAGCGATGATAACTTGTCGATCCTTCAAAGTTGCTGCCGTCCTCATGGAACTCCTCCGCCATTTCCGACACGAGTTCCTGCAATGCAAACGCCAGCCACGCGTCAATTTCCGATGTTCGAGGCAAATGCAGCGCAACAAACAGCAGTCCCGCAATATCTGATAGATAATGATTAGAGCGAAGCTGCGGTGAATACTCTAAATTAGCGACGATATGCTTTCCATGGTCATAGACGGAACTTGCTAATACGCGTTCAAAGTCATCGTCAAACTGCGCCCCCCCCGCCTTGAAGAGGTCATATGCCACAAGCCAGTTTGCCGCGCGAATCCCCACGTCCATGGTACACCGCCAGTTCACGCCAAAGCGCGGCGGATTCGCAGCAATAAAGTCCAATACCTCATTGCGAAACTCACGCAAATACAAAACTTTCGCATCTCCATGCGCGGCATGATATGCGCGTGCGAGGAGAGGAAGATGCTGCATACGCGCCAGCTCCCATGGAACTTTAACATCGACACCGGCGAGTTCCCCATAAGCGACATCCATATACCACGTCTGCGCCGACCATGCATAGCCGGACTTAAAATCAAGCTGCCACGGGATCGGTCGATAGTCTTCATCCACGAGACTCCATACCCGCTGTGCATACGGCAGATTTGCCGGCGTTACAACGCGGCGCAGCCACATGCCGGATGCGTCGATCAGCTCCGCTTGTAAGCCCTCATAGCGATGTCCGCCCACTCCTGCACAAACCATTCCATAAGATACTTCACGCCAGCTGCTGCCTAAGAGATCAAAACGGTGATGTAGATATAAGTCGGTAACTTCAAATAACGTATCCCGCTCATCCTCTAAGAACACCGGTATATTTCCTAAAAGACCCTGTCCGAGCTTTGCATGTCGCAGCCGGCAATACGTTGATGTTCTATGATCTTTTTTTTTCTGATATACCGCATACCCTCTACGCTGAATCAACCGCACGCCACGCCGAATGACCTCGTCGAGCGGCAGTGTCTTGATTTTCCGCCAATAATCGCCCATGTGCTATACTCTCACATTCTGAGCGGCCTGCAAAATCCGCTCTACATGCTTCTCCCATGTATAAGTTTTCAAAACCGTTTGCCGTGCCGCCTTCCCCAATCGCACGCGGTAGGGGGCGTCCTCTATGAGACGGTAGATACCGTCCGCCAGCGCTTCAACATCGCCGGGCGGGACAAGGTGCGCCGTTTTCCCGTGCGTTAATATCTCACCGATCTGATCCAGATCGGACGCGACAATCCCCCGCTCCATCGCCATATATTCAAACAATTTCGTCGGACTGCCGAAAAACTTTGTCCCGTCCGGGTTCTTAACATGCGGTGATACAAAAATATCGCACGCATCCAGATACTGCGGCGCCTCATGCTGCGGGACGAGTCCTGTGAATATGACGGCATCCTCGGCATCTCCCGCATGGAGAATCTCTTTGAGTTTCGGCAGCAGGATCCCGTCTCCGATCAACAGGAATTTGACACGCTGCGGCAGATGCGGGTGTCGCTGCGTTAAGCGTACTACGGCACGCGCGAGTTCCTCAATCCCGTGCCACTGCCCAAACGTGCCGATGAACCCTACAACCGTCTTGTCTGCCAGGCCATAGCGCCGGCGTACATCGTCGCCGCCACATCCGGGAGAAAACTTCTCCGTATCCACACCGTTTGGATTGACCAATATCTTTGGAGCGGCAATACCGCGCTGCATCAACATATCCTTTAGTACATCGGATACGACAACGATTCGCCCCGCACGCCGCAGATTATATGCTTCTGCCCAACATACAAACGGCACCGCAAAGTAGTGATGGTATATTTTTTGCAATATCCCTGCGAGCCCCGGCTTCCACACTTGCCAATGCCGCATCTTCCATACTTCCGATGAATTAAACTCCAATATAAGCGGAATATCATATTTATGCGAAAGATATGCCCCGACAAAAGAAAATGCCGCATGACGTTGGTAAATAAAATCAACAGAGCATTTTTCTCGTTGAATCTGAAATAGGAACTGGATATTACACAACAATTCCTTGACCCCAATAGGAACGAATCGCCGAACCCATGGACGCAATACAAGAATATCCCCTTGCACTTCTGCGAGCGCATCATTTGAGATCACACTTAATGATGCCAATTTTCGCATTGCATTAATCACGCCTGCCGTATGTCCGACAGATCCGCCCGCCTTGAGATTCATTGCGTAGAGTGTCCTCAGGTATAGGATCTTCATCTTATGTCATAGTCCTCCCAAGAATACGCGTCTCGATACGCTGCCAAACCGCGCCGCATAGATCCAGCGGGCGTTTGACTTCAACGCAGAAGTCCGCGCTCGCCTCCTGCCCCATATCCAGCCGGTCAAAATCAATAAATACCGTATCCCCCATCGCCCGTATCCCATCCAGCAGCGCATGATACTCCTCGATCAAACGGCGGTGCACGCGAAAATCCGTATATGTCCCTGTTTTTATATGATATGTGAACTCCATGAAGTTAAAACTGTGCAGGAACAAAACAATGATGCTGTCCCGCGGAACCCGGCGAATCACCTCTAAAATCGCCTTGCTGTCCGACCCGTAGCGAAAATCCAGTTTTTTCACCGCCTGCCTGCGCCGCAGCTCTCTGCCAAGAAAAACACTTTTCTCAAGGTATACGGTCACAGGCACTTCATAGACCCCGCCATGCAGTGCCGGGCGGTTGATATGCGGATAGTCCATTTTGCACTGGGGCGCCCGATAAAAGAACGAACTGTCCATCGGGATGCCGTTTGCACGAAGAATCTCGTGAATATGCGTATCCGCACCGTATCCGCCGGCGCGGTGCGCCCTGACATCAAGACCTAAATGCTGCTGGAACCATTCCTTTCCCCACGCAACGATACGTTTCTGTTCTTCCGATGTATATTCATGCATATAGCGTTTGCCGTACCGCGTGCTCGGATGCGTATGCAGGCCGACAAAATGTCCCGCCGACAGGATCTCCTCACAGAGCCGCGCAAACTCAAGTTCATACTGCGGCGGATAAATATCGACAAAATGATTGACGGTCGCACCATACTCCTTGGCTACCGCATTAATGAGGGAAACGCCGACTTCCTCGCCGCCCACCCTGCCGCATACAAAGAGATCAAAAGCGCCCTCAACATCACGCGAAAGCTCGCCGATTTCCGTATCACAGGTCAGCAGTATTTGTTTCATATGTCTCTCCGATACCGTCATATCCTATTCTTCGCGCTCTATATACCCGACCCAATTTTCCTGCGGCGCAAATCGCATATTGATTGTTTTATAATCTACTGCCCTACCGGAACATTGACAGGAAACCCGCATATCCTCCGGGTGGAAATTAAATAACGGATACTGCCGCGCGCGGTCATTGACTTTGAGCTTCATCGGATCAAAGCCCATCTGCCGGATGCACACATAGTCTACTGCAAAAGGACCGCCGACGCCGCACGCCACATAGCCGACCTGCTTTGCCGTCGGGGACAGCGGTCCATCACATTCACCCGCAACGATGCCGTCAACGAGGCTGAAATATTTCCGCTGCGGTGTATCATGCAGCTGCCCCGCGGCATCCGCATAGAGGACGATCTGATTCAGATCGAGACACATCCGCCATGTCGTGTCATTGCCGTGCCAGTCCCCATGCCCCATGAGCAGCGATTTCCCCTTGAGCGCACGGTACCCCCGCTGCAAAATTGAAAATGGGATATTCAGCAGATGGTATACCGATCTGCTTTTTTTCGTATTCCGCACGAGAATATGATCACGTGCCAGCCGATCCCACCGATAACAAAGTTTCGCAAGCCACGGCACATCGGCAGGGTATTCGTCACCGCCGTTATCCCCATGTCCGACGCGATAATGCGCCAAATAATTTTTGTCGCCGTTCGCACCGACCATATTTTTACAGTTGATCGTCACGCCCGTTTTCCGATGTGTTTTGAGCTTCGGAATGCTGATGATCACGTTCGCTTTTAACACCGACCCGGAAAGGAGATATTTATGTGTTTCTTTTTGGTTCTCCACGATAAAACTGCGATCAAAATCTGAACCGTACAGGCGCTCACGGTGCGGGAACTGCGCCAAGAAACTTTTCGCTCCCAGATCCACGAGCACATAGCCGTTCGGATCGCCCGGCAGATCGACCCGCACCCCTTCACGGGTTCCATCGGGATAACAGTTTTTCCGAAAATCCACGAGCCGTACCGGCACCTCACGTCCTTGATACCAATCAATCAAGGCGCGCAGCCCGTTTTGTTCCACAATTTCATCGAAATGTCCGTTCGCCTGCGGCGCATCACCGACGATGAGTTCTCCGCGCCCCTGCAGTGCAAGAAGCACATAGTCGATCACGGGGCGAATGACCGACGCATGTGATACGACCGCCTCATAATCCCCGCCGCCGGCATTAAAATGAAGTACAAGATTCGGCTTGATGAGTACACGGTCGCCGGGCTTAATGAACGCGCCGAACGGGTTCCATGTCGGCGTCTCTGCGTGCGCCTCGTCTAACCCCAGATTTTTAATGCACGCGCGGACATGCGCGTAGACGCGGTTTTCTTCATTGATCGGACAGTTTTCCTGCGCCGAAAATTCCGGGTACCGGCGAGGCGGATGAAACGGCGCCTCCTCACAGTAGCGCACACCATCGTCAATACAGACGGAAACATCTTTTTGCATGACCCACCACCTCTCATTCATATGCTAATATGGATCAGTCACGGCAACCGCAGTCGTTGATCTAACATTTTATATTTCCCACGTTCTGTCAAAGGAATTTCTTCTACAAAATCAATTCGTAGTTCTGCCTGGTCGCCGAGCTTCTGTGTTAGTTCTGCGTAAATCTTTTTTGTATCCTCTTCCGTATATTCCGGGCAACGAATAATTTTCAATATAACGACCCCTATAGTATCTTGATAATACTGAATTCGAATCGTATGATCAAAGATATCGCTATGCGTGTTCAGGGCTGTGAGTGAGATCAAATTTCCTGCTTTTGTTTGAATAGAATCTCCATGCCATCTTCCTATTATCCGGTCTATTCTGCGAGATTCCAGACCGCAATTACAATTGGTTTCTTGAGATAGCCGTACAACGTCACCCGTCCGATAACGAATAAAAGGAACCGCATCATTAATAAAGCTAGTTCCGACAATTTCTGCCTCTCCCGACACTGTATCCCTTCCATTTTGATCTAGATATTCCAAATATGAATGCTCCATAAACTCGTGATAATACCCTTGATGACATACGCCTATTGCCCCTACCTGTTCACAGTTCCCATACCAATCAAAGACACGGCAGTGGAATGCTTTTTCAATAAGCTGTTTTTGAGCCGGACGGAGAGCTTCGGATGATGTTGCAATCCCACCAATCTTTTTACTAGTATTTAGGGTAATATCATTTTTTATTATAAATTTTGCTAGAATTTCCAGCGCAGACGGGTACCCACGAATAAAGTTTGGTGAAAACTCTTCCATTTTCTTCAAATACTTCTCCATATTTGCTTCACTAAGTTCATATGTAGATAAAACTAAATAATTATCTCCCCTGTCATACCGAAACCAATTATTTTTTACTACATTCCCTCGAAGAACTACGCACGACATTCCCGGCCTATACCCCATAAAAGACCAATTCAGCCAAGTAAATACCATACGTTTTTTTTCACTTTTAGGAGTGATGTATAATCCTAGTGGCTTTCCTGTTGATCCGCCGGTTGTAACGTATATTAGGTTTTTTGGAGAATTCACATCTGAAATCATATCCATGAGATGTTCTCGTACAATATCCTTTGTCAAAATAGGGATTTTCTTGATGTCACTAAAATCCTGTATCTGTGACGGTCGAATACCGTATTCGTCGAACAAGCGCCGATAATACCGCGTATGCTCATACGCGTGTGTAATCACACGACATAATTCCTGCATTTGGAATTCACGTCTTTTTTCATATGGAAGGTGCTGCATCTTATCATAAAAATCATATAGGCGCCAAAATTCCCTACCCAAGCGCAGTCTTAATGGTAAAAAGTGATAAATATTCCGTAAGGCATTATGTACCGACATATCGTCCATTCTCCCTAAAAATATTTTTGAGTATTTATATCCCTAAATTCTTGTCTGTCGCTTTTTGCAAAGTAACACATATATGGAAAGGTTCTTATCATAAGAAACCTTGCGCCCCAATGCATCAATACACCGGATTGGCATATAGTATAGGATTTTCTTACAGAGATAACTGATAAGCGGATTATATGTGCTCATTGCAATCCTATTATCCAAAATAGTTCGTGCTATCTTCTTTGGTATTGTGTCTATTCTGTGCGACTGTCGCCAAAATCCCGGCTGTACGATTTCTAACAGTTGCCAAATCTTCGTCTCAATATGGTCATAGTATTGCTTAATACACATATCCGCGCTGTCAACGACATCAAAATATGTCTCTACCAGTCCCGTTATCTCTTCTCTCGTAAAATATGGCGGAGCACCAATATTGACGCTGATCATGAGATATCCATCGTCGACGCATAAATCCCACACACGCTTAAGTGCATGTTGTTGATCTTCCTTTGACAGATAATATAACAGTTCATTTAATGTAATAAAATCAAAAGACCCTTCTACAGCAGATAAATCCGGCAAGCTGTCTACTAAAAAAAAATTTTTCCCTTTATCTTTTTTTTTCCTAGACCGTGCATATGCAGTTGCTCTTTCAATAGCATTCGATGCAATATCAACGCCTGTAACGTTAGTAAAAATAATAGACAAATATTGAAAGGTAAAAAAGCCTTCCCCACAGCCAACTTCTAATACACGACATGAATGATTCCTTTGCACATTATTCTGTTTGATTAATGTCATGTATTTTTCAAATCGATATAATTGACTACGGCGAAAATTAAAGCCCCAACCGTGTAAATTGGTATCATATATATCTGAAAATTTCTCTTTCCTGTGCTTTTTCACGTCTACCTCATTCCTCTGCGCTATGGCCATATTTATAATAATAGTATACTGCATGCATCATAAAATACAGATTGGAGGCAACAACTGTAATAGCCGCACCATAAATCCCATATACCGGAATCAGAAGACCATAGCCCCCAAAACAAATCACCGCGTTGACACAAGACATACGTAACATAGCGTCCCCACAGCCATTCACCGCTAGCCATCCATTATACAACGTATAAATCGATTGAAACATCATCCCTATCATACAAAATATAAAAACTGACATCCCCTGTGGGTATTCCGATAGATAATAATAATGGAACAATAGGTACGCTAAAGCAGAACAAAACAGTGAAAATATAACCGAAATTGTATAATGCCCAACAATTAACTTGTTGGACATAATACGATAACCACCAAAATCTCGGAACTTTGCTGCCGTAAGTGATTGGGATACAACATTCGCCGGACTTGCTATAGCTGTACACAGTGTAAATAATCCTACATCCACAGCGCCACAAAAAATACCAAGTAGTATACCATTAATTTGTTTTGCAGCAGTATCTACAATTCTAGCAAAATAATTTTTCATGCCAAACGCTCTATAGATATGCAGGATATTTTGCAGTAGCTCTTCTCTATACATTAGTTGTATTCTCCAATAGGAAGAAAATACCATACAAAAGGCAATGAGCGGAGCTATGGAAAAAGCCCAAAATACAGTCTTTGCAGAAAGGAGATCTAGCAACCAAGCAATAGCTAACAGAGCGAAATATATGAGCTTAGAAAAAAAAGTATATATCGATAAGCGAGTAATTGCATTCAGACCTTGGAAGAGCTGTTGAGCAACAAACGCACTAAAAAATGAAGAGGAAACTATTGCAGCGCTTGAAATGATATAACCGACAGCATCTCGTAGAACATTATCGATAAAAAAAGATACTCCATACATCAAAGCTGCAAATAAAATCCCTAGGAAAAGAAATAGCCATAAAGACATAGCGACAATTTCATGTTTTTTCTTTACGTCTGAAGTTATAACTAAAAGTCTCGCGGCGCTGACGAAAAAACCGAACTCAAAAAATATAGCACAGAAGGAAACCACCGCACAGGCAAGAGAAAACAGTCCATATTCCTCTTTTCCCATAACTTTGGGCAAAAGTAAGGCAAGTAAGAATCCTATGCCTAAAGAAAAAAAATTTGCTCCTGATAAAACCGTGGTCTGACGAAATACTTGATTGCGCAAAAATTTCAAATTCATATCTGTCCTATATGTTGGCGGTATCTCTTATCTTAAAAGCCGTCGTCGCAAATGTTATACAGGCCATGCAATCGAACATCGAGTATTTGCTTCTCAGATTTGCAACTCCACTTCAAACGCAATTCGCATCGCCTGCATCTGCTGCCACAGCGGGATCGGGGCTTCTCCGCCCGCGCGGATCGCCCGGGCGAAGGCTTCGATTTCCTCACGCTGTCCCTTTTGACTGATCTTCGAGGAGATCGTCTCCAGTTTTACGCCGTATCCCTGCATGCTCTTATAATCGTTCAGCGAGATCGTTTTGCCGTCGAAATATATGTCCATCGTTTCCTTTGGAACATCCTTGCTCCCGGTTGCGATATAGAGCAGGTTCGCAAGGGAACCGTCGTCGTAGGTGATGGTCGCGACAAAGTTATCCTTCGCGCTGTAATACTCCGTGCCCGGTTTCATGGACGATGCAGACACCGCGGCGACCTTCACCCCTATGAGGAAGTTAAAGACATCATAGATATGACACGCTTCACCGATATTGCGCCCTGCGCCCTCCGCCGTATGCACCCAATGATCGAGGGGAATATAGCCCGCATTCATGCGGTAGTTGATGATGAGGGGATCACGGCGCTTGCTCGTATGCTTTGCAATCTCTTGCAGATAGGCGGAATGTCTGCGGTTAAAGCCGGTGAGGAGAAGCGGTGCATTTTCTGTATCGCGGTAAAAAGCTTCGATTTCTTCCAGCTCCGCCGCGCTCACTGCCGTCGGCTTTTCGACAAGCACATGCTTTCCCGCGCGCAGGGCGCGCAGCGCCATATCGGCATGGAGGTTATGTCGTGTCGCGATGAGTACGGCATCTACATCCGAATCATGCAGGACATGTTCATAATCGGTCGTCGCATAGACTGCGCCAAACTGTTTTGCCGCAGCCTCGGCATTCGTCCCGGTACGGCTCATCACCGCTTGCAGTCGATAGAGATCTCCCAGTTGCTTGATATTAGGCAGGTGCATCCCCTTGGCAAATCCGCCCGCCCCGATCACGGCGAGACGCACTTTGTCACGGGCAGATGATCCCTGCCGCAGGGCAACGACGCTTTCCCTTTTCTCTGCGCGTTCCGGATAGGAGAGCAGAACCATCAGCGGCTTTGGCGACGCATTTTTCAGCGACTGATAGGCGGCGTGTGCCTCCTCCACGGGATAGATATGCGATACCATATCCATGACCTGCAGTTTCTTTGCCGCGATAAGGTTTAGAACTTCCTGCAGGTTGCGGTTCTCCGTCCAGCGCACATAACCGATCGGGTACGACAGTCCGCGTTCCTCATAGTCGCTGTCATAACGTCCCGGTCCATAGGAGGTCGAGATGAAAAAATCGATCTCCTTCTCGTAAAAATCCGCACGATTCAGATGCAGTCCGACATCTCCCACAAGAACGACGCGTCCCTTACGCCTGCACATCTGAAACGCAGTCGAAACGACGGCATCCGACTTCGTCGCCGCCGTGATGATCACACCGTCCACACCGACGCCGCCCGTTAAATGCCGGACGAGCTCCACATCCACGCCGTCGTCGGGATGGATCGCATAGTCCGCACCGTGTTTCACTGCCATCGCAATACGTGCCCGATCGAGATCGCTGACAACGACCTTACAGCCGCTCGCCTTGAGGAGCTGCACAGCGATCTGTCCAATCACGCCCAGCCCAATGACGACGAAGCACTCGCCGAGTGTTGTGTGCGCGCGACGTACGCCCTGCATCGCAATTGAGCCGAGCGTGACCGTGCTCGCCTCTTCAAAAGAGACGCTTTCCGGGATCTTCACCAAGAGATTGCGCGGCACATTGATGATCTCTGCATGATACGCATATTGAGCCCCTGCACAGGCAACCCGATCTCCGATGTTTATATCAGGGATATTTTCTCCTACACCAATAACAATCCCTGCAGCAGAATATCCGACCAGCGTTCCGGTCTCTAGTTTTCCCCGTACGAGTTCCTTAGTGTGAGCAACCCCCTTTTCAGCCATCATAGAAAAGACTTTTCTTACTTTTTCCGGATCTTTCCACGCCTTTTTCCAAAGCGGCTCTGCCGTATTTCGTACACCGTCGAGTTCCGTGCCAATAGAGATACACGAACAGCTTGTCTCTACCAATATTTTATCAGGTTCTATTGAAGGCGCCGGTATATCCTCAACAACAGTACTTCCCTTTTTGATAATCACCTGTTTCATGCAAATACACCCCGTGTATCAATCAAAATCTTATCTGCCAGAAGCGCGCGATCTATATGCTTAAACGGCGTATGATCCACGAGGAGCAATACGATATTCGCCCGAGCAAGCGCATCCTCCGCGCCGCAGAGGATGACATGCGGATGTGCCGCAAGACTCTTTGGAAGCGCCGTGATGTTCGGCTCGACGACGAGCAGATCGCCGACGCCGCGCTGCGCGAGCTCCTCCACAATCTTCAGCGACGGGCTTTCACGCAGATCGTCAATATCCGGCTTGAAGGAAATCCCCATACAGGCAATCACCGGCTTTTCCACGCGCTTCGCCGCCTCATATACCTTGCCCATGACGACGGCGGGCTTATTGTCGTTGACCTGCCGTGCCGTACGAATGAGGCATGCCTCCCGCGGCGCGGAGTCCACGATGAACCACGGATCGACGGCAATGCAGTGCCCGCCGACGCCGGGTCCCGGCTGGAGAATATTGACGCGCGGGTGCCGATTTGCAAGCCGGATCAGTTCCCAAACATCGATGCCGAGCTTATCGCAGATCACGGACAGTTCGTTCGCAAAGGCAATATTCACATCACGGAAGGAGTTTTCCGTTAGCTTGCAGAGCTCTGCCGTGCGCGCATCCGTGGCAAGCAGCGCGCCTGTCACAAATTGCTTGTAAAACGCAATTGTTTTTTGCGTGGATTCTTCATCCACACCGCCGATGATGCGGTCGTTGCCCGGCAGTTCCTCAACAATCTTTCCGGGCAAAACGCGCTCCGGACAGTGGGAAAAATAAACATGCTTTCCCTTGAGCGCCGGATTCTCATCATAGAGCCAATCCCGCACGCGCTCCGTCGTCCCCACGGGACTAGTCGATTCGAGAACGATGAGATTTCCTTCCTCCACGTAGGGAGCAATCTCGCGTGTTGCCGCCTCCACATAGCTAAGGTCGGGCTGCTTCTCGCCCTTAAAGGGCGTCGGCACCGCAAGAATAAAGACATCCGCCTCATGCGGCTCTTGATCCGCCGTCAGATTGCCGGAAGAAACCGCTTGCTTGACTAATTTCGCCAGCCCCGGCTCTACAATATGAATTTCCCCTCGATTGATCGTCTCCACAACATGCGGCACCTTATCCATGCCGTATACCTTGATCCCGTGATTCGCGATCAAGGTCGCCGTCGGCAAGCCGATATATCCAAGTCCGATGACACATACCATCTGCACTATAAAAACCTCCTAAAGTTTAGTTCATTAGTCTTAAAGCGGCATTTTCAAGAGCAGATCATTTGTCTGCTCTCACAACTTCCATATCCGCGACTTTCATAAACATATAAATCCATACGAGCTCCATCCATGCGGCAAAATCCACAAGATAATCGCCTATCGGCAATAATAGAACGCGTACGCCTAGCCACAAAAAAACTGCATACATAATAAGTGGGATCTCTTTTTGTCCTATACCCCTTTTCCATAAATTGTACCCTAAATAGGCAAAGGCTAATACTTCCCCAATAAATACCATCGTCCCAAACAAAAAGCCAAAGCTCAAGCACAGCGTATGATAACCATCAATTGCCATATTTTGTACAGAGAAGCGATCGCCACGAATGACCTCTAATCCCAAATCATGCGGAATAAATTGTAGAAATCCGGGAAACATTCTTGGATCCAGCTCTAAATGCAGCATTTCGATATTCAAATCATTATCTATACCGCGGGCAAAACCGCTAAACAGATAAATTATGGCCCACACCGCGGCCGAAGGTAAATCCCAATAATCCGGTGACAACGCCATCCCACTTGCAAGGTATCGCGTTCCCTCTGCTGTCGCATCGACGCCTGATCTAATGTTTCCAACGGCAACAAATACGCCCCATATCAAGGTGCCGAGAATCACAACTCGTATAAGATACTTAGGCATAAAAATACTTCGTAACCTTGCTACGCTTGGAATTTTCCATACGATAAGGTACAAAAACTGCCATAAGATAATATGCCGTGTTTCACAAATCAAACAAACTGCGATGAGAGTAAACAGCATCATGCCCTTGACAAAGAGATTCCATGTCGTTCTTCTATAGGGTAATACAAATAAAATAAAAAAGGATTGTATCATAACAAGCGGCGGCACTAACGCACGCAGGGGAACCAAATTACGATACGCGCCGTTCAGCATATCCAAAGGAACTGTATCTGTGAACAAGAAGGCTAACGCCGGTGAGAGTCCATTTTTAAATGTAACATATGCCAAGAAAATAAATACTAAAATATTAAAAGCCAAGCTCATCCATGCGATTCGCTTTTCTTCTCTCATAAATAAGCGGACTTTATAAGTTCTAACGCAATATAATAGTATCGCCAACAATAAAGAGATCGCACCGCCTGCTATTGTCACCTCATTCATATTGATTTGTGGGCCAAACATCTCTAACGAGACAGTGAGGAACATTCCTATAGGGATGAACAATAGTGCGAGCGCTTGAATCACAATTTATCCCTCCGGCTCTATCGAATCCATGATTTTTCTCCAACGCTGCGACCATGTATTCTCATGTGCTAGCTTCCGTAAATACTCTCTCTCTTCTTGTGTCGTGCGTAATGCTAATTCCACTTGCCCCGAAAAATCCTCCGGACGATTTGCAAGAAATACGGGAAGGCCTAACTTTTCCAACTCGTAACTCCTAGAACTAACGACGGGCAATCCACACGCAATGTATTCGTAATACTTTACCGGGTTAATCGCATCAACGAACTCCGATCTTTCAAACGGAATAATTCCTACATCTGCAAACTCCATATAATCAATAATCGTATTGGGATCTCGCGGCCCAAGGAAAATAACGTTCTCTATGCCTGTGACAGAACTTATATCAATATTCACTTTACCTATAATGACAAAATTTACTTTCGGCAATTTGAGTGCTGTAAATTTCAGCATTTCTAAATCAAACCATGTCTGAATCTCCCCTACATATAACGCAATAGGAAGCTCTCCTAATTGGATATATTCAGGCGGCTTTTTCCGAGCCTTTGTCGATAAAAATCTAGTTCGGTCTACCGCATTTTCGACGCGCAAGACATTATGAAGCCCCTGTGATTTCATTTCATCTTCCAAAGCAAAACTTGTCACAATCAAAGTATCTGCCGATCTCGCCGTCTCCATTTGATATCGCATCAGCTGTTTTGTCACGCCGAAAAAAAATCGATTTTTATCCGCAATGCGAAAGATGTGTTTCGCTTCGGCGTATTTATCAAACAGGCATCCAAACTCCGGCGTATCCACCCATACAATCGCGGGGGAAGTACTTATACCATGCCTTTTCATATCGCGACCAAATCGGCCAAGATCAAATCGCTGCCAATACTTCGGCAGCCACTTACAATGCACGAGGGACCACGGCACATATTCCAAGAGACGATGCCCTTCCGACCATCGTCCGCCTTGGTCACAAATCTCTATGCGCCGATGATATGCATCTCGATCCCTTGCTAGAAACTTATGCCATGGAGTCAAATTCACAGAAATAAAAACGACCGTCCAACCTTGGCGCAGAAACTCCCGCGCATAACCGTGGCTGCCAACAGGCGATTCCGAATTCCAATCTTTTGCAGATGCGTAAAATACGAGTTTACGTCGCATAAACAGCTCCCCAAAAACATAAAGTCATCATATTCCCAAATAATCCATTTATAATAGCACTTTTCTTAGAACGTCAACACTAACAGCATGTGCTTCCAAACTCATTGTAACACTTGGTATGTCTCCCATATGGTCATTTCCCTTCTCTATAATATATTATACCCGGAGCACTTCTTGATAAACCTCTAAAATATTTTCCATATATTCTTCATTTGTAGGCACCATTGTTTGGAACGATTCAAACGCGCATGCCCCCATCTGCGCGACATAAGAATCATTCATCATCCGGTTCATGCACGACTCCAATGCTCTTTCATTGTCACTTTCAAATAAAAGGCCGTTGTTGCCATCTTTAATATAGTCACTTGCAGCTGACGTATTAGATACGATTGCCGGTATTCCGTACGCCGCCATTTCGGCCACGACGAGGCCTTGCGTCTCATACCATGCAGACGGAAAAACGAGGCATCTGGCGTTCTGCAAAACGGCATGTAAATCTTCTCTTGGTATCCAACCATATAAAATTGCTTCAGGATTCGCACTTTTTATTGCCGCCGCTTCTGTTCCATCACCAATAAAAACCGCCGGCACCCTCATGTGCTTTGCACATTTTGCAAACAGCATAGGGTTCTTCTCAGGAGATAAGCGTCCGACAAAGATAAATGCTGTATTTTTTTCTACCAATACGCGTTCCTTCACATGTATGGGGCATGGATTTGGCACAATTCGGACAAATGCGTCTCCCGCTAAATACGGTTTAAGAATCTTATAACTGAATTCTGAAACAGCGATATATCCATCCAAACCTTGGGGTATTTGGGCGATATAGTTCTGGACAAGTTGCCTAACATACCGCCAAATCTTATGGGTGTAATGTCGAACGTCGCAATTCGATAGTAGGCAGCCGCCGCTCATGGCTCTCTGCTTACAAATTGCTCTCGACCGGTAATTATAGAATCCTAGATTTGGACACGCAATACCATAATCATGCATATGGTAGATCACCTTAAAGCCCATGCGTTTCGCCCGCCAAACACAGCTTGAAGACAACGCTTTCTGACATGTATGGACATGGATGATCGTATCTTTTGCATCATAGTTTATTAGCAGTTTTGACAGTGCTTTCTCAGCTTTTCTGTTCCATATCCCTTGAACAACCGAACGAAGTCTATTTGTGTCGTGAAGTATATCATATTGTCCCAAGCAAACGACCCGTAGATTCTCCACCTGCAGCAGACGCTGTTCAACAGATCCGACAGCGGTAAAAAGGCATGTATCAATCCCTCTTTTCGCCAGCATAACGGCCGTATCAATCGCGACCTGACCGGCGCCGCCATTCACAAAGGCAAAATCATTAAGGATAATAACCTTCAAGATACTTTACACCCTAATCCATAAATTCAATTAGAAGAATGCCAGGCTTTTTCTTAACACGTCAGTGTTTCAATATATGACTTAAATTTAGTAGAAAATACGTGGTTCGAGAACCTTTCCGCGTTGTTTCTGCAGGTTTGCACCCCAATCGTATCATATATTTCCTCCATTTCTTCCACAGCAGATACGAGAGCCTCCACAGACTGGTCTCTAAAAAACACCCCGGTTTCTCGATCTTTTACCGTCTCTAGCGCACCTCCACGTCCATAGGCGATCACCGGAGTGCCGCAAGCCTGCGCCTCCACCGGGATGATGCCAAAATCTTCCTCGGCAGCAAAGACGAATGCCTTTGCTTTCCGCATTTTGCCACGCAGAACCTCAAAGGATTGGTATCCCATCATCGTGACATTAGCGCCCGCTTTATCTTTAATTTTAGTGAATTCAGGTCCATCACCAATAACAACAAGTTTTTTCCCCGGCATATTGGTAAATGCCTCAACAATCAAATCGACACGCTTATAGGGCACGAGTCGCGATGCAGTTAAATAAAAATCCTCTTTCTGCTCACAAAGGCCATACGCTTCGACATCAACAGGCGGATAGATCACCTCCGCTTCTCGCCCATAGACTTTCTTGATGCGCTTTGCGATAAACTCGGAGTTTGCAACAAAATAGTCTACACCGTTTGCCGTTCGGTAGTCCCACATACGGATATAATGCAAAACCACCCGTGCCAACCAGCTTTTAAGTCCATGTTGGAGGTCTGCTTGTTCTAAATACTGATGCTGTAAATCCCAAGCGTAACGGATCGGAGAATGCACATAGGAAATATGCACTTGATTCGGACTCGTCAGGACTCCTTTCGCCACTGCGTGTGAACTGGATATCACAAGGTCATATCCGGTAACATCAAGCTGCTCAATTGCAAGCGGCATAAAAGGAAGATAGCTACGATACTTTTTCTTCGCAAAAGGAAGCCGTTGAATGAACGATGTGATCGTTTTTTTATCGAGGATAAAACCGCGCTGATCTTTTGGAAGAAAATCTACAAGACAGAATAAATCGGCTTCCGGATAAAGTCTTAAAATCTGTTCCAGTACGCGTTCTGCTCCTGCATAAACAACAAGCCAATCGCATATGACAGCTATTTTCATATGGTACCGTACCTCTCTCGCCACATATCAGTATCTTGAATTCTAGAAGATACTCAACTGCGCCATGCAGCGACAAAAGTATAACCAAGTGCGATCATCCCGCCAAATACAAAACCGATCAACACCATTAATCCCTTCCGAGGCGCAACAGGTCGATCCTCATCCGGCAAATTCGCAGGATCGACAATCTGAATATCCATACTATCCATGGCTTGCTGGGTTTTATTCTGCTCGTATTGCTTGATCAGATTTAAATAAACTTCATTCTTTATTTTTACGTCGCGACTAAGACGTGTATACTCCATCACATCATCCGGGAATCCGCCCAGTTCGTCTTCCTTTCTTTTCTGTTGCGCTTTAAGCGCTGTCTCACTTGCGTTTGCAACAGCAAGATTAACCGCTGCCAATGCCTTGCTTTTAAGGAGTTCAGCATATGTCGGATTTAACGTCGCGGCATTAGAGTCAACTGTCGCGGCGACTTCTGCATCAAGACTCGTTTGCAGCTGAGCTAGTTCTTTGCGCGTCTGCTGAACACTCGGATGCTGATCGGTATAACGTTGTTCTAAGCCGACGAGTTCTACTCTCTTTGCAACAATCTGATCACGGATTTTCTGTACCGTCAAATTATCAGAGATATTATAAGTTTTACTCCCTACTTTTTGCTCTCCTAATTTGGCATTTGCAACATCAAGAGATGCCGCTGCAGATTTCGCATTGACTTCCACCTCGCTGATTGCTTTATCGAAAGCTGCCATCTGCTCAATGGCAGCTTTTGCTTGATCATCAGGGCTATAAATCTTATGTTCACGACTATAAGTCGCGAGCGTCTGCTCCGCCTCGTCAGCATCTGCTTTAGCATCGACAATCCGAGTATTGAGGAATTGAACGAGCAGAGACTGCGTCTGTTGATTCATATCCGTCTGCATGATAAGAAAATTATCCACAACAGCCTGCGAGATGTACTGAGCTTCTGCAGGCGTTCTTCCGCGAGCAGTGACCTCGATCAAATTTGTCCCTTTTGCATTACGAATGTCCAATCGTAGTTTTGCAAATGCCTTTGCGTCAAGTTTTTTTTCATCCGAAGAATCGAGATTGCTAATAATCGGATCAAGCACCGTACGAGATTTCATAAGCTCAATATAGCTCATCGTCGGTGATGTGATCGATCCGCTTCCACCACTCATTCCCAAGGCGGCCATCGCAGCTGCTGCCCCGAAAGTATCGACCCTTGCCGCATTACGCGTCTGCACAAGCGTCGTCGATTCGTATTCTTTGGGTAATGTAAAGGAAATAATCAGCGCGATAAGCGTGCAGGTGACAATAATACCGAAAATTACACCGCGCCTCGCCCACATCACGCTAAAAAGTCGCGAGAGGTCGATCGTATCTTCACGCTGTTCCATTGATGCATTCTCTCCTCTAGTAGTCTTGCTTAATATATTTCCCCATAATGGTGCTTATAGATTCACTAGCATCTCTCTAAAGTCATTGGCTGCCTGACTGTCCCAATCCCATGCTCCTGCTCTTGCCACCTCTCCAATTTTTAGCCCGACAAAGTCGTTCTGTATTGATAAATACGCATGTAACCTCGTCTTATGCCTGCGAGTTAGCCTTTCGCGCTGATCTGCCTGCTCCACAAACGAGTCAACCAACCCCATCTTACAGTGTTGCTCCGGTGGGATCATTGCCAAACACAAATCCTCCAAGGCCCCACTAGCAGCTCTGCTATTAGGGAAAATGGCGGTACCTATACGGAGATCATCGTGTTCCTCATATTCATACGCTCTTTCATGGCACTGTGGAAACCCTGCATTTATCAAGGCTGTTCTTATGCTGCGTTGTGCAGCTTCTGCATCATCCTCTGCATCACGTACAATAAGAATCGCGTTAACTCGATCAAAACCATCTCGTGGGGGTAAGGTTCGCAAATATCTTATCAAATCTTCATTCCCCCCAAAATCAAATACCTGAACGTCATCTATACCATAAGCTGCTAGCGCTGCTATGCAAAACCGCATTCCATCTGCCCCTTCTGCAAGAATCAGCTTCTCCTTGAGGATTTTTTCTGTTTCATACGGCTTACATTCCTGTCCCATATCAACGAATCTCCATATTGGCATTCACAGCAATTTTCAACATATCGGCGTCAAATTCCTTCGCCGCTATCGTATCTGCCTGCTTTTTATCACGAGCAAGACGGAAATATGCAAAATCGTCTAGTTGATCTTTCTCGGTCATCGCCCGGAATGCGCTTGTGACACACTCATAACTATGCGTCGTTGCGATTAACTGACACGAAAAGGCCTCCGCGACATGTGCGAGAGCTTTCCAAAAATCTGAGAGTACACTGTGATGAATGCCGTTTTCTATTTCATCGACAAAAACGACGCCGTTCTTTGCATTCCCCAATGCCAATATAATGGACAGCAACCGGCAGATACCATCGCCCATAAGACGTACCGGGAGCTTTTGAGGAAGCCCAATATCTGCGTAGATCGTCCCCTCTTCTTTCCCTTCATCTACAACAACCGATAGATCGGAAACCCTTTCGTCCACGATACGAAGGGCGTCTATAATGAGTCGCTTCTGATTGTTTTTATCGAAGACGCTAAACCGTGCCGCATCATCGGTCAAGTTTAAGATATGGCGTGCGGCTAAGAAGACTGCCGTTTGTTCAGACTCCCATTCATCCCTCGGGATATTAACGCTCATCCCATCTTGCTCCAGCCTCAGATAATATTCTTTCCGATCTGAACCGTGAACATATAGTAACCGCATTGCCTCTGCGGGGCGGGGCACATTCGATGATTCTATCCGTTCAAATCGCTCCGTTCCTTCAGTCCCTTTAGATTTTTTCATAAGAGTTCGCGCATAACGAGGATCATAGCTCAACGACAGTTGTTCCTCTTCTGTATCTGAGCGCCTCATTTTCAATATGATATCATGATTCATATCAAATTGATAAAAGAGCGGTTGCCATAAATTCGCACCGTTAATCGGGTTCACATTCAGGCCACGGAATCGCAACTGCTGGAAAAACATCATTGGGTTCCATCGCGAAAGAAAGAGGAACATCGCCTCAAGTAAAGCTGTCTTACCAACGCTGTTCATACCGGCAACAAGTGTAATGGGAGCCAAACGAGGAACATCGAGTTCAAAAAATCCTTTGAAGTTTTGTATATGGAACGCCTTGATCATCAAGCTCCCTCCTATCAATAATTTTCCTACAAATCAACAGAAACAAACCTAATCCCTAATTGCTTTATACATAGCCCAAATATTGACATACGGCAAAATATCCTCGTCGACCTTGATGCCGTTCGACCGCGGCACATAGACGATGTCGCCGTCCTGAAGCACGACGTTCTGCGTGAGGTCGTGTTTTTTGATGTAGTTTTTGATGTTCAGTTTCTTATAATACATGGTATCGCCGACGACGCGCAGGACCTGCACTTGTGTGCTGCGGCCGCGGCGTTTAATGCCGCCCGCCGAGGAGATCGCGGCGTAGGCGTTGAGGTTGTCGACGCTGAGTTCATGGATGCCGGGGGTGCCGACCTCCCCCATGACGTATACTTTACGCGGGCCATAGGTCTTCATGATCAGAGATATATCGGGGAACCGGAGATAGACGCCGAGTTTTTCTGTCAGGACCTGTTTGGCCTCTTCGAGGGTCAGACCCGCGAGTTTCACGGAGCCTGCGTAGGGGAGCTGCACATAGCCATCAGGACCGATCATGATGTCGCTCATGCCGGTACCCTCGGGAAAGCCGATGATCTGTATGTCGACGACGTCATACTTCGTAAGGCGGTAGGTCTCAAGTAGACGGTCGCTCTGCAAGGTTGCGGTCTTAAAGTCGCCGCCCTCGACAACACGACGCGGTTGATCGACACTAGCGGTGCTGCCCGGCTCTGCTGCAATCGTCTCCGCCGCATGTGCTGCTGTCGGCTGCGCAATCATGCCGATATATCCTGCGAGCATCAGTGTGCCGAGTCCCGCGATTTTCTTCCTGCATGTCATGATTCCCATGCTCCTCCTGTGCTAAGGTAAAGTTTTTATTTTATTATAAGGATTCACTGCATGTTGTCAAGCAAAGCCATACGCAAGATCAAGAAGTGGCTTCAATATGCGCCCTCTTTTTTGAACACGACCTGCACGGTTTTCATCAGATAGACGAAATCGAGCCAAATAGACCAGTTGCGAACGTACCACGAGTCCATCTGCACGCGCTCGTCATAGGTGGTGTCGCTGCGTCCGCTGACCTGCCAAAGCCCCGTGATGCCGGGCGGCACAAGGTAGTAGTCCGAGATAAGGTCGCCGTATCTTACGATTTCCTTCTGCACGATGGGGCGCGGTCCGACGAGGCTCATCTCGCCGCGAATGACGTTGAGGATCTGCGGGAGCTCGTCGAGGCTCGTACGACGGAGAAAATGCCCGATGCGCGTGATGCGGGGATCGTCTTTGAGTTTAAAATCCCTCTCCCATTCTTCGCGGGCCTCCGGATTCTCCGCGAGGTACTGCGTGAGACGGGTCTCCGCGTCCTTCACCATGGAGCGAAACTTATAGCAGGAAAACGTCCGCCCATTCCGCCCGATGCGTCGATGCGCAAAAACCACCGCGCCGGGATCGTCGATATAGATCGCGACGGCGACGCCCACCATCACCGGTAAAATAACGATAAGGCCCAAAATACTGCACACGAGATCAAAGGCACGTTTCACAGTGCGGTTCAGCGCGCTGCGGAGATTGTTATGCGTTTCAAGGAGAATGACCTTCTCACTCACCAGGCTAATCGCCGTAAGCCGCCCCATGGGGATGCCGATGAGGTTCGGCGCGACGACGACGCGGGAGACGAGCGGCTGGATGCGGTTGATGAGGCGCACCTGCGCGTCCTGTTCGAGGCCGGGCGCGGTGATGATCACGTCGCGTACGCCCGTCGCGCGGATGACGCGCTCCGCATCGTCAAAGCCGCCGAGGATCGGATATTTCGCAGCGAGCGCCGCACTGACGGGATGATCGTCGAGGAACCCGACGATGCGGCAGTCAAAGCCCACGTCGTATTGGAACGACCGAATGACGCGCTCGGCCGTGAGCCCCGCCCCAACGAAGAGGACAGGCACGCGAAAGAGGCCGAGCGAATACACACATTTCCGATAGATATAGCGCCCCGCCCAAAGGAGGAAAACGATGAGGGCGGCCGTCAGGCCGACGAAGAGCCGTGAGACCGCATCGCCAAGCTGCGCGAAGTAGAGCAGTAGGACGATGGTCGCAACGGCATAAACCGACGCCCAAAAGATCCGCTGCACGACGACCCAGAACGGGATATCGCGCGCATGCGAGCGCATCGCGTAGAGGAAGCCGAGGAAGATGAGCGGTATGATGCCGTAAATGTAAATACCCGAAATATGAAACTGCGGATCGCCAAACGGCGACACCCGATACGCCGCATAGGCGATCAGCTCCGCCGACACGATCGCGGCATAGTCTACAATCACTGCCATGAACGGAAGCAGATACGAAGCATAGTGCTCCCACAGAGACAATCGGTGCTCCGGCATATGTCCTCCCTCTCAAAAATACCCCAGCGTCTTGAGCAAAAAGGCCCATCCAAAGATCGTAAAACACGAAATCGCGCTGCTGTAGACGACGCAGTTCCCCGCGAGCTCTGCGTCGGCGTGCATCTGCTGCGCCATGGCAAAGCCGGCGACCGCACAGGGCGTTGCATAGATCGCGATGAGCGTCACGAGCTCCACATCCCGCATGCCGAGGGCGATCGCGATCGCGAGCATGATCCCCGGCACGATGACGAGACGTGCTGCAATCGCTCCGATGAGCTGCGGCAAATGCGTATGGAAACTTCCGCCCCGGAACGAAGCGCCGAGGATGATGAGGGCAACCGGCGTCGTCGCCGCCGCGATCTCTGCGGCAGGTCTCAGGATCGGTGCGGGGATATGCAGCTCCGCAGCGCGGCAGAGCGCTCCGAGGATACCGCCGAGGATCATGGGATTCATCACGACACTGCGCAGGATATTCAGGAGATCGAACCGTCCCCCGCGAAACGTCTCAAGTATGAACACCGAGAGCACATTATAGAGGGGAACAACGGCAGCAATCATCATCGTCGGAATAGCGACCGCATCCGATCCGAAGATATTAGCCACGAGCGGCACGCCCATGAGAACGTAGTTCCCGCGGTACGCCGCCTGTACGATGACGCCGCGGCGCGCATTGTCCTTTTCAAAAATACAGACAACCCCCGTCGCGACGAGCGCCGTCAGCAGCACCCCGCCCGCGCCGAGGCCCACGAGGAGCGGGCTGACCGTCGTCCCCGGCTTCGCCGCGTAGATGTTATAGAACATCATGAAGAAGAAAAACACCCGGAACACCATGCCGTTCACATGGAACAGCTCTTCATCCGTGAGCAGCCGCACGCGCCGGACAAAGAGCCCGACCGCCATCAAGCAGAAGAGCGGCACCACGCCGCCAAGCGCAACGAAAAAGTTGCTAAGCATACAGATGTCTCCTCCTGATTATCCCATTTTATTATAACAGGAAAGTGAGAACAGCGCAATTATCCTGTACAATTCCCGTCGGAATATTTGAGCGTTCCGTACAATACGATACGACAGTCTCCCGCCTTCTTGACAAGTACAGCCGCACCGCCTATGATACAAGCAGGCGGCAGCGAGCCGCATATTATGAATGATAGAAACGGAGACACGGTCATGGCAAATGAAATAAACGTACAGAATCTCATCATCGGATTCGGTAAGGCGGGCAAGACCCTCGCCGGATTCCTCGCAAAGCGCGGCGAGAAAACCGCACTCGTGGAACGCTCGAAACAGCGTTACGGCGGCACCTGCATCAACGTCGCGTGCATCCCGTCAAAATCGCTCGAATACAGCGCACGCCTCTCGGCGGCGGAGGGCGGCAGTTTCGAAGAAAAGGCGCGCCGATACGCGGCTGCCATCACCGAGAAGCGCCGTCTCACCGCTATGCTGCGGCAAAAGAACTACGACAAAGTCGCGGGTACGGGCGCGGACATTCTCGACGGCGAGGCCCGTTTTATTGATGCGCACACCGTCTGTGTGACCGCCGAGGACGGCGCAGAGACACAGGTATATGCAGAGCGCATCTTTATCAATACAGGCGCCCTGCCCATCATCCCCGCCATCCCCGGCGCGGCGGAGAGTACGCGGTGCTATACAAGCGAGACGATGATGGAGCTCGACATACTCCCGCGCCGTCTCGTCATCATCGGCGGCGGCTATATCGGACTTGAGTTCGCCTCATACTATGCAAATTTCGGTTCGGAAGTCACGGTTGTCCAGGACGGTGCGGACTTCATCCCGCGCGAGGACGCGGAGATCGCGGCACGCGTCAAGGCATCGCTCAAGGCACGCGGCATCACCGTACTGACCGCCGCCGCGCCGCAGCACATTGAGGACAGTGCGGCAGAGACGACGGTTGTCGTTCGGACTTCTGTCGGCGAGCAGTCCATCTCCGCCGATGCGGTTCTCCTCGCCACGGGTCGTAAACCCAACACCGAAGGGCTGGAACTCGCGGCAGCAGGCATTGATGTCACGCCGCGCGGTGCGGTCGCCGTGGACGCGCATCTGCAGACCAATGTGCCGCATATCTGTGCGATGGGAGACGTGACGGGCGGACTTCAGTTCACCTACATCTCGCTCGACGACTTCCGCATTGTGCGGGATCAGCTCGCCGGTGCGGGTGCGCGCACAACGGAGAACCGCGGTGCCGTTCCCTACACCGTCTTCCTCGATCCGCCGCTCTCACGCGTCGGCATGACCGAGGATGAAGCGCGCGCGGCGGGATACGACGTGCGCGTGTTGAAGCTCGAGGCCGCCGCCGTACCAAAGGCGCAAGTCCTCCGGAACCCTGTGGGTCTGCTCAAGGCAATCGTCGACACCAAGACGGATAAAGTCCTCGGCGCGCATTTCTTCTGCCCCGGCTCGGAAGAGATGATCAACCTCATGAAACTCGCCATTGACGCCGGCATTACCGCGCATACGCTTGGACAGAGTATCTACAACCACCCGACCATGAGCGAGGCGCTGAACGATCTGTTTGTGTAAGGCGGACGGAAAGAGACACGACCTCCCGTCACAGGATAAACCGGCATACCAAAAAGGAGCATCCCATCACGATGCTCCTTTTTACGTTACTACCATAAAACCGGCAATATAGACAGTATTGCCGCTGCTGCCGCCAGGCATCCTGTGCGCCGCGGAGCAGGCGGCAGATCCCCGCAGGCACTTCCGGTCTGACCGTTCACGCGGACGGTATAGGTCGTGCCGTCATGGATGAATGAGATCTCCCAAAGCGGCAGAAGGATACATTCCGGCACAATATCGCCGTATGAGATATTCAGTTCATGTACCTCTGCCGACTGCGTTTGATATTCCCCGCACAAATCGTCCTCGATGCGCTGCGCAAGGAAATCCCGTATCCCCTCCTGCGCCTCGTCCCAATCGTCCTGCGCGGTGACGGTACAAGGGACAATGTCGATGCGCTCCGCATTGTTCGGTACATCGTCTTCTGTCTGCGCGAGGTCATAGGGGAAAAGCCCCTCCTCGAAGGAATCCGTGTATTCCTCTGCACCAGAGATAAGGATGTTGTCGTCGAGATCATAATGTGCCGTGCCGCTGATGTAATGGCGGTCGGTGTCCGTCTGCCAGTCTCCGTCACTGTCCTCATAGTCCTGCTCCTCGTCCCACGCACCTTGATATTCGCATATCGCAGTGGTACGAAAACGCCAAAAAGGAACATAGACGGCGTGACACGACTCCATACGCAGACCGGCATCCACAACGGAAGAGCACCCTCGTGCCCCGGCGTACGCGCGTACCGCATCAAGCGCCGCTCTGCGCCCCAAGACGAAGGGGATGTAGGCGTCGCTTATTTGATGTTTCATTGGTACTCCCCCATAAAATAAACGAGACAACCGCCCGGACGCATGATTGCGCAGGGTGGCTGTCTCATTTGATACGCCAAAATCTCGTGCTGCCCCGCCGCAGCGTGAGTGACACGGAAGTTTGGATGCAGAGCAAGGAATTGAGACGAACGCAAGGACGGCGTAGATGACCCCTACGTCGACGAAGCGTTCACCGAAAATGACGACGCTAGGCGCCAAAATCCCGTGTCACGATTTCACCTCATACCGTCTCACTCACTCGGCGGGAAGAATGAAGGACAGCGAACTAAACACCTTCTCCTTCACATTCGGATCGGCGGTCGGGAACGCGACCTCGACGCCGATGACGTTGAGTCCGTTGTTCGCAACGCGCACGGACACATAGCCGTTCACATCCGCCTGCATCTCCGATGCGAGGTTGCCGATGACGTCTGCGATGACGGGCGCGTTCGCATACGGCTGACCGTCCTTATAGATGCGGAGTTCGAGCGTATCGCCGCGGCGGAGCGTCAGCGGGTTCACGCTCGGCACAATCTGGATCGGCACGTTGTAGAGCCCGCCCGGCTTTACCGCGTCGCTCCAATAGTGCACATTGTACTTGCGCGCGTGCGTCACCGAGACGAGATTCTCGATGTTCGAGTAGTCGCGCGTCGGGATGACCTGCCCGTCCGTTGTCTTTGCGAAATACCCGTAGTCAAAGAACGTCGCCGTCACGCCGAGCCGGTCGGACGGGATGACGGACATGTGGTCGCTGTAGTCCACGCGCTCAATCGTCGTCGGCATAAAGTCCACATCGTACGCATCGATGCCGAGCGCACATGCCGGATCATACGCATTGTCGATCGGCCCCTCGCCCAGAACGAGCGCCTTTTGGTCAAAACGATTGGCAAAGTACACGCCGTGGGCATCCGCGGGTGCCGCATAGAGCCCGAGCCCTACGACCGCGCCGAGCGCGGCAGAAAGAAATTTTTTCATCAGTCATCCTCCTAACGCAGAGAGAAGATTTTCGCGGGATCCCCCGCACATCTTCATTTATTATAATAAAAATGAGAGATATTTGCAAGCGTACCGCCCGGCGGATTTTTCAAATAACACCGCGCCGTTCTTTACTTCTCCTAAAAAAGAGTGTAAAATATTATCAGTTACAAACACTCAGGGAATAAAAGGCGGGGATATTTATGATGCTGAAGAAAACCAAGATCATATGCACGCAGGGGCCGTCGACCGATCCGGACGGGATTGTGGACGCGCTCATCGAGAATGGGATGAACTGCGCGCGCTTTAACTTCTCCCACGGCACACATGAGGAACACCTCGTGCGCATCAAGAAGGTGCGCGCGGCGGCGGAGCGCTCGGGCAAGGTCATCTCGCTCATCCTCGATACCAAAGGCCCCGAGATGCGCCTCGGCGAGTTCGCCGAAGGGAAGGTGCATCTCGAAAAGGGGAACAAATTCACACTGACCTACGACGACGCGCCCGGCGACGAGACGCACGTCAGCGTCAACCATAAGAAACTCTGGGAAGAGGTCAAACCCGGCGACACGCTCCTCCTCTCGGACGGTCTCGTCGGACTCGTCGTCGACGAGGTGCGCGGCAAGGACATCGTGACGACGATCCAGAACAGCGGTCCCATGTCCACGCGCAAACGCGTCGCTGCGCCCGGCATCGAGCTGAGCCTCCCGGCGATCTCCGAGCAGGACGAGCGCGACATTATTTTTGGCATCCAGAACGACATGGACTTCGTTGCCGCCTCCTTCATCCAGCGCCCCGCGGACGTTGAGGAGATCCGACACCTCATCGCCAAGCACGGCGGACACATGGAGATCATCCCAAAGATCGAAAACCTCGCGGGCGTCAATAATTTCGACGCGATCCTCGCCGTCTCGGACGGCATCATGGTCGCGCGCGGCGATCTCGGCGTCGAGGTGCCCGCCGAGGACGTTCCCGTCATCCAAAAGGAAATCATCCGCAAGTGCAATGCCGTCGGCAAGCCCGTCATCGTCGCCACGCAGATGCTCGAATCCATGACCACGAACCCGCGCCCCACACGCGCGGAGGTCTCGGACGTCGGCAACGCCATCTTTGACGGCGCGGACGCCATCATGCTCTCGGGCGAGACCGCGAGCGGCGATTACCCCGTCGAGGCGGTCAAGATGATGAGTACCATCGCCCTGCGCATGGAGGAATCGCTCGAGTACGACACCATCATCCGCTCGCGCAGCATTCGCGAACGCTCCTCCGTCACAGACGCCGTCTCGCACGCGACCGTACAGCTCGCGTACGAGACGAGCGCGGCGGCGATCCTCACGCCGACCCAGTCCGGCTACACCACGCGCGTCGTGTCGAAGTACCGCCCGAAGGCAACGATTGTCGCCTACGCGCCGAACCACATGGTCGCGCGCCACATCAACCTGCGCTGGGGCGTCTACTCCATCCTCGGACGCAAATGGTCGAGCGTCGAAGAGATGATCGAGTCCTGCACGCGCGGCGCACTCGCACACGGCTACGTCGCACAGGGCGACAAAGTCGTCATGGTCGCGGGCATGACCTACAACGAGGCAAGCTCCGTCGCCATACGCGTCACGACCATCAGCTGATTTTTGACCCGAACCGGAAGGAGCCGTCTCAAGGATTTTGGACGGCTTCTTTTCGTAGGCGCGCGGATATACGCAGCTAGGCGCGAAAATCCCGCGTCCCATAACCGCGTCACGTCTTTAAGGAGGATAAAAATGGAAGTAATCCACAGCCCCAACGCCCCCGCCGCCCTCGGCCCATATAGCCAAGCCATGCGGGTCGGCAATCTCGTCTATACCTCGGGACAGATCGGCATTGATCCCGCTGCGGGCAAGATCACGGCAAGAGCAATCGACGCGCAGGCAGAGCAGGTCTGCAAAAACCTCGGCGCCGTGCTCGCAGCCGCCGGCACGGATCTCACACGCGTTGTCAAGACGACCTGCTTCCTCGCGGACATCGCGGACTTCGCCGCATTCAATGAGGTCTACGGACGCTACTTTACGGGCAAACCCGCCCGTTCCTGCTTCGCCGTCAAGGCGCTGCCTGCGGGCGCGCTCTGCGAGATCGAGGTCATTGCCGAGGTATAGCCAAAACAAAAAGGCACGTTGTCATCGTGCCTGCAAGCTGATATAATGGTTTTGAGGTGCTGTTCTGCACAGCGGAGGCGCGGTTAACTCTTACCCCTGGAAGGGGGTGAGCACCATGGATAACACGAATGTAACTTTGTTGCTCCTCGTCGTTCTCGTGGTTCTCCTACAAAGAAAGTAACCGCCCCTAGCTTCCAATCTTGTGGCAGTTAATTCCAAAACACATATATGGGGCTTTACCGCGTCACTGCAGATACAGCACCTTTTCTATGCTTATTATATGACTTCCGATGTGATTCGTCAAGTTTTATCCTGCGCACACGCCCCATTTTCCTTCATGCAATTATCACATTTCCATTGTATGATAATTTCAATCATTCCCACTGCTAGACGAAAGGCTGCCTGCTATGAAAATTCACCCGCGCCGATTTGCACGCTTTCTCGCCGTCTGCTTCTCGCTCTCCGTGCTGCTCTACTGCATCTTCCACTTGCCGGGCGGAGAGGACGCCGAGCCCCCGACCTACAAGGCGGAAATCATCTCCGCGACACAGACGGACGGCGCGTTTGCTTCCTTTGCCCCCGGCAGCGTCCAGTACGACGTCACGGCACGGCTCACGTCGGGCCCCGCCGCAGGGACGGAAGTCTCGTTCCTGCACGCGACTGCGAATAATCCCGCCTTTGACATCCACCCGCAGGCGGGTGAGGAGGTGCTCCTGCGCGCCGAGGGTGAGGGCTATGCCATCGCGGACTATGACCGCCTGCCCGGAATCATATGGCTGCTCATCGGCTTTGGCGTTCTCCTCGTGCTCTTTGGCGGGCTGACGGGACTCAAGGCGCTCTTCGTCCTCCTCTTTGCGGTGCTCCTCATCGCAAAGGGGCTGATCTCCTTCATCCTCTTTTCCCCGTCGCACATCCTCTTTTGGACGTTCCTCATCGGCAGCGTCATCACGCTCGCCACGCAGCTCATCATCGGCGGCCGGAATCGGAAATCGGCGGGCGCGATCATCGGCACCATCGGCGGCATCTTCGTTGCGGGTATTCTGGCGCTGATTGCCATTCACGGAACGTACCTGACCGGCATCGACGAAGAGCAGGCGACCATGCTCAAGGTGCTCTATCTGCAGGATGTTGATTTCCGCGAACTGCTCTTCTCGGGCATCATCCTCGGCGCGCTCGGTGCGGTCATGGACGTCGCCGTCTCCATCGCTGCCGCGCAGTACGAGATGAAGCAGCTCGCCCCCGCGACAAAGTTCAAAGCGCTCGTCTCCTCTGGGCTGTCGGTCGGGCGCGACGTCATGGGGACAATGGCAAACACCCTCGTCCTCGCCTATATCGGCGGCGCACTGCCGCTCATTCTCCTCATCTCCGCGCAGCCAAATATCGACCTCATTCGCGTGCTGAACCTCAACATGATCGCCGCCGAGATCGTACGCTCCCTGATCGGCAGCATCGGACTCCTCTGCGCCATCCCCATCACCGCGTACGCGACCGCATTTCTCATCACCATCCGCCCGCAGCGCAAACAAAAAACGGAGGTCTAACCTCCGTTTTTTGTTTGCGCTGTTCAATCAATCCAACGGACTTCATTTCCAAACGACTCCTATCATTTGGAAATGCCAAGGAAGAACATCCGAACCGAAAGACTCAGCTCCAAATCCGTCGGAGCATCCTCATCATGGCGAAGCAGCGGCTTCATCCGTCGCACGAGTTCCTCGTCCGCTTTCATCAAGATGGAGTGAACCCGATATTGGTGCAGTAACGGGTGTGCATGAAACCTTTCCAAGAGCTGACGATAAGGAATCACCGCATAGCGCGGTGTCTTCGGCTCATACACCTCCCGTGTCCCCGCGTGCATCATGCAGTCCAGCTCGTACGCGCTGCCCGGATTCCGCACGGGCAGAATAATGATGCCGCCCGGTGCAAGGAGCGCATAGAGCCGCTCCAGATCTGCAACCACATCCGTTGTCGGCAGCTCGTCCAGATAACAGCCTGCCGTGATCACATCGTACCGCTGCCCTGCGCACTGCGCCGCAACATCCGCAATACTCGCAGTCATCATCGTCTCATCAAAGAGGTAGTCCGTATCCGGCAGATAGCGTTCATCAAAAACAGCAGCCGTCATGTGGGGCACAAATCCGCTGCGTCGATAGGCGTTGACCAGATCACAAGCAAGTTCACCGAAGCGAGGCTCCATGACAAGCACTCGTTCCCCTGCATGAAATGTATGCCAAGCCCAGGCATTCTCGCTACCACTAAAGCCCCCCCGTGAGTCCCACGCATCCACGCCCCATTTCGCGTAATAAACACGGCGCATCTCGTCGAGCGCATTGCCGGCTCCCTTGTGGCGATCCGCACCAAGGGTCACGCCGCCGAAATGATGCACGAAGGTATCTTTCAGAAGCAGTTGCCGCCATCCCGTACGGCGAAGGAGTGTTGACAGGTCATCGTCTACGAACTCCCCCCGCGTATAGATCGGATCGATCAGCCCCAACTTGTAAATATCCGAGCGGGTAATGGCAAGGAAGGGCATCAATACGCTCCGCTCTTCCCAAAGGGCGGGATCGAGATGATTGTGTGCTGCCGCAAATTCCTGCATCTCTCGCATCCCCTCAAACGTGTTGGCGTAGGGAACAGGAATTCCTTGGAGGTTCGATATGCTCTCCTCGTTGCAGGTGGGAACAGCCATTGCAATACGTTCATCCGACTCCATCGCCGTGCGCAGATGCTCCAACCAATGGGGTGTGGCAACGACATCGTTGGAGAATCCGACGATGTACTTTCCTTCGGCGATATGCTGCCAAGAATTGATGCCGAGGATATTGTGTCTGGGATTGAGCTTCTTCCTATGCGGCAAACGCTCAAAGTATTCCCTTGTGCCATCCTCCGAACCGTTGTTAATCGTAATGAGTTCAATCCTGCCGCTTGAAAAATCCGTATGGGCAAAAATACTTTCAACGGCTTTTTTCGTATACTCCAATTTATTGTAGGCACACAGCACAATCGACACATCATACGGATAATGCGTGCGGGGCTCACCGTGTAAGTCCTTCATCGCCTGCATCAGCCGCTCCTGATGCCCTGCCCGCGCTGACGCATCCGAAAGCACCTCCGTCGCAAGATGCCAAAGCCGCTGCATCTCTACAACGAACGGGTAAATCTCCCACAAGACCCCGCATTCCAATGCCGTGCGCCCACAGCGGATATCGTCCACAGAAGCCTGCACGTTCTTTGCATACAGATGCACCTTCTGCATCAGGCCGGCGGCATCCACCGTTGCCGTTTCGATGTGTGCCGCGATCTGCGCGAGATTGTCCACGATTTCCTCAAGCGCAGGTTCAATCTCCCCCCGCGCGAGGACCCCCTGGATATGGGACGCTGCCTCCACAGATATATTCAGCAACGACCGCATCTGTTCCTGTTCCATTTCTTTCTTCCTTTCGCGCTTATGACAGCTACACGCGCACAGCATCCTTTACGGTCTGTGCCATATAGTCGATCTTCTCGTCGGTCAATCCCGGGTAGACGCCGAGCCAGAACGTATCGTTCATGATGCGGTCAGTCTGTGTGAGTTCGCCCGCAATACGATAGCCCTCGCTCGATGCCCGCATCTCGTCAAAGCACGGGTGCTTCGTCAGATTCCCCGCAAAGAGCATCCGCGTCTGAATCCCCTTCTCCTCAATATGTCGCACCACCGCCGTACGGTTGATGCCATCGCGGCAGGTCAGGAGAAAACCGAACCAGCTTGGGTTGGCATCCGCCGTCGCCTCCGGCAGGATAAAGAACTCCTCCATATCCGCAAGAGCCGCACGCAGACGTGCGAAATTGTGCCGCCGCCGCTCTACGAAGGACGGCAGCTTCTTCAGCTGTGCCACGCCGATTGCCGCCTGCAGATCCGTCGCCTTCAGATTATAGCCGAAATGGGAGTAGACATATTTATGATCGTAGCCATGCGGCAGCTCTCCGTCCTGTCGGTCGAAACGGCGCCCGCAGAGATTATCCTGCCCTGACGCACAGATGCAGTCACGCCCCCAGTCACGCATGGAGCGCACAATACGGTGCAAGAGGGCATTGTTCGTATAGACCGCGCCGCCCTCACCCATCGTTATATGATGCGGCGGGTAGAAACTCGACGTTCCGATGTCGCCGATCGTCCCCGTATAGCGTTCTGCGCCGTCTAGCGTATAGCGTGCCCCGAGCGCGTCGCAGTTGTCCTCGACGAGCCACAGATGATGTTTTTCACAAAAGGTTTTGACCGCCGCCAGATCGAACGGATTGCCGAGCGTATGCGCGATCATGACCGCCTTTGTCCGCTCTGAGAGCGCACCCTCAAGGAGACTGACATCCACATTGTACGTCGGCAAACTTACATCCACGAACACGGGAACAGCCCCGTACTGGATGATCGGCGCAACCGTCGTCGGAAAGCCCGCAGCGACCGTGATAACCTCATCGCCGCGCCGCACAGCCCGCTCTCCGAGGAGCGGCGAGGTGAGTGCCATAAAGGCGAGAAGATTCGCCGACGAACCCGAATTGACGAGAGAACAGTGCTTTACGCCTAAAAAGGCGGCAAGTCCGCGCTCGAACTCCTCCGTATAGTGCCCCGCCGTCAACCAGAACTCAAGCGCACTCGAAACGAGATTCTCCATCTCCTCGTGATCGTAGACCCGAGCCGCATACGGCAGCCGATCCCCCGACGCAAAGCCCTCCTTCGGTGCATGATATTTCTCAGCGTATTCCCGTACCAGTGCGAGAATCTCTCCGCGCATCTCCTGCTCAGTCATTTTGCTCTCCCATACATCAATATCGATTCCTTCTCAAGGTAAAAGCCCATATCCCAACCGCAGCCCATCGACAAAATCAGTCACGGGCCGCCATCCCGTATCACGGCAAATCTTTTCCACAGACGGTTGAAGGGAAAACACATCCGCATCCGCCGCACCATAGGCGACATCACAGTATGGAGCAATGGTCTGCCGCGCCGCCTCGATAAAATACCGCAAGGGTCTGTAGCCGCCATGCGCAATGTTATAGATCTCGCCCGCACGCCCCCGTTCGGCGAGCGCAAGAAGCACATCCGCTGCGTCCGCCGCATAGAGATAGTCCCAATTCTGCGCACCCGAGGAGGAAAGCGCAAAGGGCTGTTCCAAACGCAGGGAGTTCACAAGTGCGGGCAGCATCCGCCCCTCCTGCTCATACCGCCCATAGAGACTGAACACGCGCCCCCAGATCCACGCGATGCCGAGATCCGCCGCACGCCGCTGCGAGAGCACACAGGCGGCGAGTTTGGCCGCACCGTAGGCGCAGGCGGGGTGCGGACACGTCTCCTCCGTGATGAGGGCGGTCTGCCGCCCGTACTCCGCCTGTGAGCCCGTGCAGATAAAGTGCCGGCAGCCAAGGCGTCCCGCCGCCTCCAATGCGCCGAGCGTATCTGCGATATTCCCATACTGCGTCGCAAAGTCATAGCGCCCCCCCTGCCACGCAAGATGGAAGAACACATCGCACGTTTGATCAATCAGCTCATCAAGACGTGCATATTCCGACAGGTCGGCGGGTACGATGGTCAGCCGCTCCGATGGGGCAAAGCGTGCGTTATGCGGTGAGTTCGGACGCACGACGGCATAGATGTGTGCATCCTCTTCCTGCATCAGCCGCTCTGTGAGATTGCAGCCAAGAAATCCCGCCGCACCTGTGACGATGTAGTTTTTCAAGGTCGCTCCCTTCATCGTGCAGAGGATTGCCCCTCAGTACAGCCGTACCACCTCGTTTGGCCTCCCCATCTTCTCTTTGATCTGTGTATGGATTGCATCCTGTGCGAGCTGGGAGGAGATAATGATGGGGAGAGGTTCACGCGCCACGAGCTCCTGCGGGGCGATGACAGGCACACCGTAGATCTCTTTACCCTGATAGTTCGCATTCGAGTCGATGATTGCACGCACATGAATACCGTCAAGCAGCCCTAGCTGATAGAGCATCGCCGTGTGCGTCCCCGCCGCCCAGACATAGACTTCACGTCCGCGATACGGCGTAAGGCGATCTTTCATCTGAGCGGCGAGCTGTTCCGCCCCCGCCAGATAGGTACGCATATCCGCCGTGCCCGCTTGATCGAAAGTGCGTGCGGTCACGCCCTCCGACGCGTGTCGCCAGAGCGTGAACACGCCGTAGCCGTTGCGGTCATAAGCCACGCAGGTCATACCGAATGCCCCCATGAGGTTCTGCATGGACGGAAGGCTGAAGAAGTTCACATGCTCGACACTGAACTGCTGATAGAGATCATGACAGTCAGGGAATGCGGCGAGATCGGGCACATTGAGATAGAGTGCACCGTCCTTTTTGAGATAGGCAAGTGCATCTCTCACGTTCCCCTGAACATCAATGAGATGTTCAAGCACCCCCTCCATTAGAACAACGTCGAACGTCTCACCGATAAGCGGCGGTATGTCCTCCCCGAGTGCGCCCGCTACGGCACGAATCCCCCATCGCTCCGTGATGCTGCGGCAGTTCTTCTCCGACGGTTCCAGTCCCGTGAGATGCCGAAATCTCTGTTCCTGCAGCATGTGCAGCATCGCACCGTTGCCGCAGCCAATGTCGATAATGGATTGCTCCGGCGCAATATGACCGCGCAGGAAACCGATGGCAAACGCATACTCCGCCAGAGCCTCCTGCGACACGGAGAACGCCTCCGTCTCGTACTTCGACATCATCTCGTAGTAGTGCATGAGCGGCATCGTCTCGCCGATGTTATCCGCATAGAATGCTCCACAGCGCGTGCACTGCACGACATCGTAGCCGGAGAACGGAACGATGCTCTCCATGCCGCCAAAATCCCGATGAAAGATCGTTTTCGTTTCCTCCCCCACGCAGACGGGGCAGCAGCGCTTTATCATGGCGTGTCCTTTCCAAGCTCCCGTATCTTGGGGAGCAGTTCAGCGCAATGGTCGTCGAGAATATCCATCGGATGCCCGTTGAACTGCATGGACGTGCAACCGTTACAGGCGGGAATGTCGCGATAATGTCCCGTCAGATGGATCTGCATATAGTTTCGGTGGATTTTTCCGTTCCATATATCCTTGAGACGGGTTCGATGGATATTGCCGATGGGCAGCGGCGGATATTTACACCCGCAGCAGTCCACGTTGCCGTTCGTCTGGATGTTGAGGAGGCTAAAGAGCGTGTCGCAGACTAGCTTTTCCTTGTAGGCATACCGATAGCGCGTCGTGCCGTCCGACTCCGGCAGAATGGTCGCATAGTCCACGCCCTCAAACGCGGCAAAGATGTGCTCGATGCCCATCGTATCACAAACGGGACCGAACATCTCATAGAACTGCTCATGTTCTTCTGCATTGTCGAGTGCCACATCCACTGTCTTGATGAACACTTTGCAGTTTTTCCGATGCGCATAGAAATAGGCAAGTTCCTCCAACAGGCGCGGATAGTCGATCCTGTAGCCGCATGTGTCCTTGTACTTCGCCTCGGTCACGCCCTGCACGGAGACGATCATACGTGTCAGCCCAGCATCAATCAGGGCATCCGAGAGTTCATGCGTCAGCAGGCTCGCATTCGTTGTGATCTCCACGCGGTCGGAGAGCTCGCGTTCCCGTGCATAGCGTATCATACGCGGGAGGTCTTTGTTCATCAGGGGTTCTCCATACCCCCACATTCGCAGGTTTTTCGTGCGCCCCATCCCACGCACACGGTAGAACTCCTCAAGCTGTACGGCAATCTCGCGGAACATGTCATACGTCATCATCTTCGGATTCTTGATGGCGTTCGGAATGGAGTGGTTGCAGTAGATGCACTTGAAGTTGCAGAAGTCGCTCACGGTGATGCCAACCGAGAACGGCACGGGAATCGGCACGACCTGCCAGAGCGGGGTGCGGTTCTCATCGCGCCCCGTCCCAATCTTCGCCTGATAGTCTGTGTCAGCCATCTGCCATCACCTCCAGCCGCCGATACGGCAGTGCCGCCGCTGTCTGCTCGTTCGGCGGGATCTTATCCTCTTCCCGCACAAACGCAACGGCGGGGCGACCGAGGCAGTAGTCGCAGGAAACATAATACGGACGGTTCTTCAGCTTTGCACGCAGTTCCGTTCGCAATTCCTCTGCGCTTTTATCTGCCATCAGGTCGACATAGTCGCACTGTGCGGCGGGGATGCCCTTGAGATTCATCGCATTCGCAATAAATGGACAGGGATAGAGCCGCCCGCCAAGGAGGGTCAAAAGATCCTTCGCGCAGCATTCGTAGAAGATGCGGCGGTTCTCCGCCGGCGTGCGATTGTGTTTCTCAAACGAGGCGCAGCGCGTCCAGTAGTCGACGGGTTTCCGCTCATAGCCGATGCCGAATGTCTCAAGTTTTGCGATCATCGGCGTGAGATTCCGTGAGAGTGCATGATAATCGCTGACGGAGAACCATGTCTTGCCGCCCTCCGCCATCACTGCAAACACATCATCCCCCGGCAGGATGGTCGCGTTCGTGTAGATGCAAAGGCGTTTGATCGCATCCTGTCCGTTCAGAAATGTAATAATCTCCTTCATCTCGGGATGCACGAACGGCTCACCGCCAAGGAGGCGCAGCTCGTACACCTCGTCATAGACAGTGAGGAGACGGGCGATCTGTTCTTGAAGCGCAGGAAGCCCGAAGTTCTGCGGTTTTTCATAGTACTGCATGAGGTTTGAACACTCGCGGCAGCGCAGGGAACACCGCTCGGTAATCACGAAGTCGAGCGTATTCAGCGTCAGCCGCTCCGCATCACAGTAATGATCATGAACATACCACGCCGCCTCAAGTTTCTGCCGATCCATAAAGGGAAGTGTTTGCGGAATATCCGAGGGTTCATAGAGGTCACAGACGGGATGCCACGGAAAGTCTCCCGCCGCCGCAAGCTGCTGTACGACGGTATCAATATCCCGCACAGCGATGAGGAATACGATATTCTCTCCATACTCCTCCATCAGTGCCGGCAGCGTGCGCACGGGCAGACCAAATACATCGCCGCCCGTACGCCCCAATACATTGTCGCAGTATGCGGCGACGGAGATGCCCGCCGTCGTGCACCGTTTTCCGATATATTCCCCGACAAAGCCCGCGCCGAAGATCACGATGGCGCGTCGTTCCGTCGCCAGCGCATCATATACGAACAATCAAACATCCTCCTCTATGGAAAGCATTGCTCTCCCTAATCCCTGCGAATATCCTCGAAGATGACTTTCGCATCAAAAAACTCAATACCATCACGCAGCCCCGCCGCGTGAAACTGCTCCCGTACGGCACGGTTGTTGCGCTCGTTGATGATACCGAGCAGCACGATCCGCTTTGCTCCGCACTGCAAGCCGTCCACAGGCGAAAGCACCGCGAGGCCGTCCACCTGCCGCCCCCAATGTTCCTCCATGTTGTCCGAAAATGCATGGACGGGAATCCCACGCGTCCCGAGATAGTGCACGAGCTTGCGTGCAAAGACCCCCGTCCCAAAGACAACGATCTCAGGATTCTCCCGCAGTCGCTCATAGAATGCACGAATATGCCGCCGTCCGTTCACAAGTGCCGCACGCATCAGCCCCACACGCGCATACCATTCCGCTACGGCATGCTCCTCGCAAAACGGCGTGCATTTGAAATACTGCCAGAAGTAGCGGTCGGGCGTCCCGTTCACATAGTGGAACGGCTTCGACTCATACGCATAGTGCATGGCAATCACGGCATTCTGCACCGCAGAGCTTTCCTCGTCGAAGAGCAGTCCGTCCATCCCGAGGAAGTGCTGGCAATGCGCGGGCAGGAGCTTTGTCTTTGCGTAAAAGAGATGGTGAAAGAGCACCTCGTCCACGCCCTTGACATCGGGATACTCCCGTACAAATGCCTTTGCCTGTGCAAGCAAATCGCACGTGCGCCGGATCTCGGCAAGGTTCATAATGACCATGCCGCCGTTGACACGCATGCCGATGGTGTGCGTCTCCTCGTAGGAGTTGAACTCGCGGTTCAGCGCAAAGGAGTTCGCGTACTGTACGCCTGCAATCGCATATCCCTCCATCGGGATGTCCCAGAGTTCGCGCACATCCCGCTTCACGACGACATCGAGGTCGAAGAAGATCACCTTCTCCACATCCGAAAGGATCTGCGGGAAGTAAAATTTGTTCAGAATGACGGGCGTCCATGTGTGAATGTGGGAGAGTTCCATGAACGCTGCGTCAATATGCACCTCATGCCAGCGAAGGACAGCGCGATAGCGTTCCACCATCGCCGTCAGCCGCACACAGTAGTCATCCGTACGCATTCCGATGAAAAAGACATGGATCGTCACATCTGCCGTCGTATTCTCCAAAATGGAGGCGCAGAGCACGCCCAAATAGGCATCATACTCTGCGCTGATCTTCGTAAAGTCGATGGATGCCGCTATGTGGATCATCGCCGCACCCCGCCCTCGAACATTTCTTCCTGCAAAATACTGTCCTCTGCAATATCGACGGCACTCACCCTGCCGAGGAGATCCTCCATCCGTGCGGGCGGGATTCCCGTCCCGGGTCGCTTGCACGTCAGCATGTCCGCACGAATGGTCGTCCCTGCAGGGATATGAACGCGTGCAACGATGGAGCGGCGTGCATTCTGCCGTGCCGCCGCCTCCGTTGGAAGAGCCGCGAGTTCCCCACTGCCGAGGATGGTATCCACATGGGCGATGCCGCGTAGAATCTCCTCCGCATCATGGGGATCCATCGCATGATAGTGGTCATTCCCGACGAGGGTCTTATCCACGGTAAAATGCTTTTCAACAAGGGTCGCTCCCAAGAGATACGCTGTCTTAATGACATCCATATCGGGCTTCGCGTGGTCGGAATACCCGATATAGGCATCGGGGAAGTGTTCCCGCAGGCTGCGGATCTTCGCCAGATTTGCGTGTTCCTGCGGGGTCGGATACTCAAGTACGCAGTGGAGCAGGACAAGTTCGCGGTCATTGTGGGCACGGATGATGGCGACAGCGCGTTCGATCTCATCGAGATTCGCCGCACCAATCGAGAGCAGGATTGGCTTCCCCTTCTTCGCCATGTGTTCAATAAACGGCAGATTTGTGAGGTCGGACGAGGAGATCTTATAGACCTGCATCATTTCCGCAAGATAGTCTGCCGAATCGAAATCGAACGGTGTGGAGCAAAACTCGACACCTGTCTGCGCCGCAAAATGACTGAGTTCACGATACTCATCCGCACCAAAGGAGTCGAATTTCTTGAACAGCTCATACTGCGATGTAGTCGGCTCCTCACTCGTATCCCAGTAGGAGGGCGAGTATTTTGAGACAAGCGTCTCCGCCTTGTACGTCTGGAACTTTACCGCGTGAATGCCCGCATTCGCCGCCGCGAGAATCATGTATTTCGCCGCTTCCATCGGCGAGATATGGAGTTTTGCAGCGATGTCGTAGTAGTTGACACCGATCTCTGCCATCAGGGTAAACCGCCCCGCATGCAAACGCTCGATCAGATCATACGCCATAGGTACGTCCTCCTCTCCCGAGTATGATGTCCCGCACGCGCTCCACACCTTCGCGCAGGGGGTACTGCAAAAGGAGTTCGTGCATATTGCGTCGTACGGACGGTGTATGAATGAGCCAGTCGAGCGTATTTTCGATCATTGACTGCTCGACCTCCTCGCCCATGCCGAGATTGATGAAGCCATTCGCCATCTGTGCGAAGCGGTGGGTCTGCTCGCGTCTGTTCTGCGAGAGCACAATCGCGGGTACGCCCATCGCCGCCAGCTCAAAGATGGCACGTCCCTGACTGGTGATGGCAAGGTCGGCTTCCTTCATGTATTTCGACACGCGCGGCACGTTCGGATGGACGAAGATGTTGCAGTCCTCGCGTGTCACAACGCCGTGCGCCTCATGGTCGTAACCGACCCCCGTGATGAAGGAGAAACGGATTGTGGGGTGGCGCGGCGCATACTGCAGCAGGCTGCGATAGATCTTCTGGTTGAGGTTCGCAGGATCAGTCCCACCGAACATGATGATGACGGAGCGCACCTCCTCGGAGAATGCGCGCGGTTCCTCGGTCTGGAACTCCTCGCGCAGACAGACGTACTCATAGCCGCTGTAGACATGTGCGGCACGTCCCTCCTCAATGTAAAGTGCGTTGATGGCAGCATCCGCGACCTCGCTGCCCGTTCCCAGATCCTCGATGGTGACGACGCGCGGAATCCGCTCTTTGAGGTGCAGGATATACTCCTCGTCTGTGTTGAGGCAGTCATTGACCCATATATCGGGCCGATAGTCCTCAATCACACGGTCAATCTCTGCATCATCACGAATGACAATGTATGGAAGAAAGGATTCCTGCACCTTTTTCAGCCCCTCGTGTGAACGCTCGTGCAGGACGATCAGGACATCATGCTCCATCATGAGGCTGTATGCCATGGTCAGACAGTTGTAGATATGACCCATACCGAGCTTCGTATGTCCATCCGCGCGGAAGACAATCCGTTTGCGCCCAAGCCTATGCTCCGCGAGAAGCCAATCATTCGGTGTGCGCAGCTCAATGCTCTCATCCTCGCCCATCTCAAAGACGGAGACACGTCTGCCGATGCGGCTGCCCTCCGTGACGAACGCGCGCCCCGTGATGAGGAACGCCCCTGTCTCAAGATACTGCGGACGCATGTTCTGACGGTTGCGTCGCTGTGTGTAGAGCGGCACCATTTCATCGCCTTGTTTTTCCCAGAAAAGGCGAGGCTTGTTTACGACACTGAGCACAGTATCCCATACTCCCGTGCAGAAATATTCGAGTCCCTTTGCAAGAGTCTCTGCACATAGAAGCGGCGTTGTCGGCTGAAGTGTAATAACGACATCGTATGCCGTGCCCTTTCTCTCTTCCATTTCACATACCGCATGATATACAACAGGATCAAGGGTTGCCTCATCCGTCGCGAGTTCAGGAGAGCGAAACACAATGTCTGCCCCATACTGCTGGGCGAGATCGGCAATCTCTGCACTATCCGTTGTCAAGACAATATCCGTGATCGCGGAGCAGTGCCGTGCTGTGCGGATACTATAGTAGATCAAGGGCTTTCCTGCAAGAAGTCGGATGTTCTTCCGTGGAATCCCCTTGGAGCCGCCGCGTGCAGGAATGACCGCCAAAATACGCATGCCTCAGTCCTCCGAGATCGCCATGTTCGCCCGGTGTTCCTCCTCAGGGAGAAACGGGAACATATCCTCAAGTGCAGAGGTCTGCATTTTACCATCCGCCCCCATGCGGCTCTTGATGTTCGGAACAAATTCGGTTTTGAGATTGCTCACCACCTCAATGACAGCAGGCTCATCGTCCGCAAGTGCACGAGCAACAACCACATCGGTCATCTCCGCATTCTCGATGCAGTAATAGTCCAAATGGTAGGCACGTGCAATCGCTTCGAGGGCAGGGAACTCGATACCACTCTCCTTCGTACAGCCCGCAAGTTTTCCATCAAAATGTGCATTCTGCATCGTGTAGATCTGCCGATAGCCAAGATTCGTATCAATGAAGAGTTTGATCGGCAGATGGTAGTGATGCAGGAGGGCAAGCTCCTGTATATTGTGCTGGAGGCTGCCATCCCCCTCACCGACAATCACGCGCCGCCCGTCCGCCGCCGCACATGCGCCGATGGCGGCGGGCAATGCCGTCCCCATGCTGCCGAGTCCCATCGGACAGACATAGTCCTGCCCCCCCTTGAGCGGCATGTTGTAGGTATAGCAGAACGCCGAGGGCGAGGCAAGGAATACATCATCGTCCTTGGCGTATTTCTCAATCGCATAGGTCGTCAGATAGCCATCCGAAAGCCCGTCATCATGCGGGATGACATCGTTCCGCACGGGGTATTTTGCACGCATCTCATCACAGTACGCGAGCCATGCAGGTGACATCTGCGACTTCTGTCCGCTCTTTTTCCATGCCGAATGAAAACGCGTAATAAACTCCTTCGCATCCATCGTCACGGCATAGTCCACAGGCATACGTAACTTATCGATCTCCGGCTGTGCAATGTTGACGACCGCCTTTTTCGCATGCGGGGCGAAGCGCTCCTCATTGAACACGGTGAGGTAGTAGCGCAGACCGCATCCAATGGAGAAGAGGAAGTCGCAGTTCTGCAGAGTGTAGTTGCCATAGCGCGGCGCGATACGCCCGACGTTGCCGTAATAGTAACGGTCCTCGCCCACATGAAAGGCGCGTTTCACACGCTGCGACGTGAGCACGGGCATCCGCAGTTCTGACGCAAGCGCGCGGAAGTCATCCAGAGCATCCGCGAGAAAGACACCGCTGCCGATGAGAATTGCGGGGCGTTCGGCGTGCGCAAGCCCCTGCGCAATACGCGCAATCACGTCATATTGCTCATCATGCGCCGAACTCGCGTACGCTGCAGACGGTGTATAGCCCTCAAGCGTGGCAGGATCGATCTCCGCCGACTGCACATCGAGTGGGAGATCGATCCACGTCGGACCCGGTCTGTCATGCGTGGCGAGGTAAATTGCCTTTTCGACTTCATAGCGGATCCGTGCGGGCTCTTTCACCGTCACGGCGTATTTTGTAATGCTCTCCACGATGGGAATGATACCGATTTCCTGCGCGCCCGTCTGGCGCACCCCCCCTATCGTCGTCATATCGGCAGTCTTGACCTGTCCCGAGAGGACGAGCATCGGCGTCGAGTCGATGAACGCCGAGCCGAGGGCCGTCACCACATTCGTCGCGCCCGGCCCCGTCGTCGCAAAGACGACACCGAGACGATTCGAGCACTGCGCGTAGCCATCTGCTGCAAAACCCGCGCCCTGCTCGTGCAGCGTGTAGTATTTGTTGATCGCGTCTTCCCGCGCCACGGAGTCTAAGAGATGCATAATGCCACCGCCTGCAAGGAGAAAGACATCACGCACATCATTTTCTTTTAGTTTCTGAACAACATAATCGGATAGCTTCATTGATTTTCCCAACTTTACATTTTCTGTTAGAACATCCCTATATAGGTTATCGAATCTTACATGATTCTCATAAAATTGCTTTGCCAAATTTTATGCCAGAACTGCTCCGCGCTCACCAAAGTAGACGATCCTCTTCGTAAAGAAAACTCCATCTTCAGCCTGTTTATAATCTCATCAAGATAGGATGTTGCAGATAGGAGAACAATGTCCGCATCCGCAAAGGAAGTATCAGAAAGCAATTCAATCGACACATTGATATTTGCAATATAGCCGCCTGATTTCTTTGGGCCCCCGTCAACAATATGTGTAATGTTCACCTCTGCACCAAGCAAAGCAGAATAGGTGATTACCTTTGTGCCTGCCCCCAAATGACCACCTTTTTCCGGAAAGATATTCCTTTAGACACTGCGCTCCTGTGCGCGCCGCTCATTCATTGAAACAGACGCGCCCGGCTTCCTGCAGTAGAGATTCATCTCAATCTCTGCGTCATCCGACTTGAGTTCCTCAACGATAAAGTCTGCACGCTGCGCCAAGGTGTAAAGACTCATCGGAGTGTAGTAATTGATGTGCTGCAGAATCACCTGTTGATAGAGTACCTGCGCAAAAAAACCTGCAGTCCATTCGGACCGTTGATGATGCCATAGGCGTTTTCCCTGCACACATTGTAAAGTAGTTGAAACGTACTCAAAGGATCTCCAAGATGTTCGAATACCTGAAACGATGCAAAAGCATCATAATTCCGTTCCAAGCGAATATTCTTATCAAAGGGGAGTGTATAATAAACTGTGTAAGTAGGAAGACAGCTTAGGAGCACTCCCCGTGAGGGGGAGTCAAAAACTAAGGAGGAACCCTTATGTCAAAGAGGCTCCCACGGCGCGGTGCAACGCTCGCTAAGGCAATTATCGAAGAGTATCAGCCCAAGAGTGTAGAAGACATGCAAAACGCCCTCAAAGAAATCTTCGGTCCCATGTTTGAAGCCATGCTCAATGGCGAGATGGAAAACCACCTCGGTTACATGAGCAACGAGC
>NZ_ALJR01000018.1:0-16737 GCF_000287655.1 Selenomonas sp. FOBRC9 | reverse complement strand
CGTGAGACAGTTCGGTCCATATCCATCGCGGGCGTAAGATACATGAGGGAGGCTGCTCCTAGTACGAGAGGACCGGAGTGGACGAACCAACGGTGTACCGGTTGTCCTGCCAAGGGCACGGCCGGGTAGCTGCGTTCGGAAGGGATAAACGCTGAAAGCATCTAAGCGTGAAGCCCGTCCCGAGATGAAGTATCTCATCTCAATCAGAGAGTAAGACCCCTTGCAGAAGACGAGGTAGATAGGCTGGGCGTAGAAGTGCGGCAACGCATGCAGCTGACCAGTACTAATCGGTCGAGGGCTTGATTTATTGATGGAAAGTGCTGCGCACTTTCCATGATTACAGGTTATTTCGCAACTAATTTGCAAAGAGTTTCTTCTGTCTAGTTTTGAGTGAACAACACTCAATAGTGCGGTGATGATGCCCGGACGGTACCACCTGTTCCCATTCCGAACACAGCAGTTAAGCGTCCGCAGGCCGAGGGTACTTCGTTGGAGACGACGCGGGAGAGTAGGTAGTTGCCGCAAAGAAAGCTCGTGAGAACTCACGGGCTTTTTTGTTTTTTGATTTCTATTCTTTGTTTCTAAATTTTGATAAGGAATATCAATTATTCGTTTTGTTTATATTGAGTGTGCTAAGTTATTGACATTTTATATGAAAGCCCCTACAATGATGAAAATATGAATCCCGAGTATTTTTGTAAGGATTAAATATACTGTTGATTTTAAGGAGAGTTTACTATGGCAGATGTATTGCTGCAAATAAAGGATCTTCATGCCGGTGTGGATGGGAAGGAGATTCTCAAGGGGCTCGATCTCACCGTTCGCAAGGGTGAGGTGCATGTCATTCTCGGCCCGAACGGGTCGGGAAAGTCGACGCTGATGAACGTGATTATGGGACATCCAAAATATGAGATGACGGGCGGCAGCCTTATCCTTGAGGGAGAGGATATTGGTGAGCTTCGTGCATTTGAGCGTGCGCGCCGCGGTCTTTTCCTCGCGTTTCAGACGCCGGAGGAGATTCCGGGAATTACGGTTGAGAATATGATTCGTACGGCGCGTCAGGTGATGACGGGCGAAAAAGTTAAGCTTCTTTCGTTCCGTAAGGAACTAAATGCGGTGATGGCAGAGTTGAAGATTGATCCGAGTTATGCACAGCGTTATCTCAATGTTGGGTTCTCCGGCGGTGAGAAGAAACGCAGTGAGGTCTTGCAGCTCCTTATGTTTGCACCCAAGGTTGCACTTTTGGATGAGACGGATTCGGGGCTTGATGTTGATGCCGTTCAGATCGTTTCTGAGGGGGTGGCGAAGTTTCATAATAAGAACAACGCATGTATTATCATTACTCACAACGCGAAGATTCTTGATAGGCTCAAGGTTGATTATGTGCACGTTCTTGCACAGGGGAAAATTGCACGTGAGGGCGGTGCGGAGCTGATTGAGGAGATTAACGAGGAAGGTTTTGCTAAAATCCTCGGAGCGCAGGATAAGGTAGGGTGAGCGGCATATGGAAGATTTCGTACCAAAGAAAAAGACCTATGTCGCCGATATTGAGCGTACGATATACGATATCACGAACGAAGACCGTTCCGTGTATAAGTCAGCCTCGGGGCTGACAGAGGAGATTATCCGCGATATTTCTGTGCGGAAACATGACCCTGAGTGGATGCTCGAGTTTCGGCTAAAGTCACTCGACACTTATCATGCGATGGAACTCCCCCCCTGGGGGCCTGACCTCTCAGACCTCGATATGGATAATATCGTCACCTATGTGCAGCCCGACGCAAAGATGGTGGGCGACTGGAATGAGGTGCCTGAGGACATCAAGGAAACATTCGACCGCCTCGGCATTCCGGAGGCTGAAAAGACATCACTGGCGGGTGTGGGCGCACAGTACGACTCCGAGGTCGTTTATCATTCGATTCAAGAGTCGCTTGTGAAGCAGGGCGTTGTCTATACGGATATGGAGACGGCACTGCAGGAATACGGTGATGTCGTCCGGCAGTATTTCATGACACTCGTGCCGCCGAAGGCGCATAAGTTCGCCGCACTCCACGGGGCAGTGTGGTCGGGTGGTTCTTTTGTCTACGTACCTGAGGGCATCAAGGTAGATATTCCATTACAATCCTATTTCCGCCTCAATGCGGCGGGAGCAGGACAGTTTGAGCATACGCTGATCATTGTCGAAAAGGGAGCAAGCCTTCATTTCATTGAGGGATGTTCCGCACCCAAATATAATGTGACGAATCTCCATGCGGGCTGCGTCGAGCTGTTCGTGAAGGAGGGGGCGCGTCTGCGTTACTCCACGATTGAGAACTGGTCACGCAATATGATGAATCTCAATACAAAGCGCGTCAAGGTGGAGAAAGACGGCGCGGTGGAATGGGTCTCAGGTTCGTTCGGTTCTCATGTCTCAATGCTCTACCCGACCAGTATTCTGAGCGGTGAGAACGCAAGCTGCGAGTTCACAGGTATTACGTTCGCATCGAAGGGGCAGGAACTCGATACGGGGGCAACGGTCATTTTCGATGCGCCACATACGTCGGCGAATATCAGCACCCGTTCGATTTCAAAGTCCGGCGGCATTGCTGTCTATCGGAGTGCGGTTAAGGTAACGCCGCGTGCCGTGGGGGCAAAATGCTCGGTGGACTGTGAGTCACTGATGCTTGACTCGGAGTCGCGCAGTGACACGCTGCCCGTGATGGATATTGCTTGCGACCAGGTGGATATCGGACACGAGGCGAAAATTGGCCGCATCAGTGATGAGGCGATATTTTATTTGACAAGTCGCGGTATCGACGAAGAGGAAGCGCGTGCGATGATTGTACGCGGATTTGTCGAACCCATTGCAAAGGAACTCCCCCTGGAGTATGCGGTGGAGATGAACAACCTTGTCAATATCGAGCTGGAAGGGACAATGGGGTGAGTGCTGTGAGTGAAGTTTTTAGCCGTATCCCTATGTCGACATGGCGCTGGTTAGGTGTGAATGACCTGCCGATGCCGGCACAGCTCGGCGATACGAAGACGATAAAGTTCTCCTGCGCGGCAGGGGAATCGCAGCATCATGTCGTGGAGCTGCGAGAGAGCGGCCTGCAGGAGATCCATGCGGAGGTTGCGGACGGGGCAGAGATGCATCTCACCTTCATACAGGTTGTGCCGATAGATGCCGCTGCAGCGAGCCGCATTGAAGCAGAGGTCGGGAAGAAAGGACTGTTCTCCTGCACACTTGTTGAGGCGGGCGCCGCACATACGGTGGCGGAGCTCCGTGTCAATCTCGCAGGCGACGAGGCGCGTGCGGATGTGTGGGGGCTTTATTTCGGCGATGCAGAGCGAAAAATTGACCTCAATTATATCATTCGCCAAGCGGGACGGCTCACGGATGCGAACTTGCAGGTGCGCGGTGCCTTGCTGGGGCACAGTAAAAAAACGTTTCGCGGCACACTGGATTTTGTCGCGGGGTCGCGTGGTTCGGCCGGCAAGGAGGACGAGGAGGTCACCATTCTCTCGCCAAATGCACGCAACCGCAGCGTCCCGCTCATGCTTTCCCATGAGGGCGACGTGGACGGTCATCATGCAGTCAGTATCGGCAGGATTGACGCGGATAAACTCTTTTATTTGATGAGCCGCGGACTTGATGAATATGCTGCGCAGCAGCTCGTCGTCGAGGCGTCGTTTGCACCCGTTCTTGCCCGCATAGAGAGTGAGGAGCTGCGAACTGAGATTACCGATTACATTGAGGGGAGGCTTATGAAGTGAGTAAGAACTTCAACGAGTATCTGCAGGATTTTCCTATTTTGCAGACAAAAATGAACGGCCGTCCCATCGTCTATCTCGATAACGGTGCAACCACGCAGAAACCGGAGGCCGTTATCAAGGCGGTTGCCGATTACTGCACCTATTGGAATGCAAATCCACACCGCGGCGCATATGAACTTTCGGTCAAGGCAACGGACATCTATGAGACGGCGCGTGTACGTACGCAGAAATTTATCGGTGCGGCACGCTCCGAGGAGATTATCTTTACGAAGAATGCCTCTGAGGCGCTGAATCTTGTTGCATACAGTTATGGGCGTGCCCATGTGCAGGCAGGCGAAGAGATTGTCATTACCGTCGCCGAACATCACAGCAACCTTGTGCCGTGGCAGTTTGTTGCCAAGGCATGCGGTGCAACACTGAAATACATCTACCTCGAAGAGGATGGAAATCTCTCGGCGGCCGATATTGCCGCGCAGATTACGGAAAAGACCAAGATTGTTGCCGTGACGCATGTGTCCAATGTGCTCGGGCTCGTGAACGACGTCAAGGCGATAGCGAGCCGTGCCCATGCCGTCGGTGCCGTCATCGTTGTCGACGGCTCGCAGAGTGTGCCGCATATCAAAGTGGATGTGCAGTCGATGGGGGCGGACTTCTTCGCGTTCTCGGGGCACAAGATGCTCTCTCCTATGGGAATCGGCGTGCTCTATGGGAAATATGATATCCTTGACGCGATGCCGCCGTTCCTCTTTGGCGGGGATATGATCGAATATGTCGGCGAACAGGAGACGACGTATGCGGAGCTTCCCGCAAAGTTCGAAGCGGGCACGCAGAACGTCAGCGGCGCGGCGGGACTCATCGCTGCGATTGACTATCTGGAAAAGGTCGGCTTTGACCGCATCGAGGCGATCGAGCGTGATCTCCTCTCCTATGCACTGCCTCGTCTGCGTGAACTATCCTTTGTTGAGCTGTATGGATGTGAGAGTACGCGCGACAACAAAACTGGTATCATTACCTTCAACGTGAAGGATGTTCATCCGCACGATGTTTCGACGATCCTCGACGGCTACGGCGTCGCTATCCGTGCGGGGCATCACTGTGCGCAGCCGTTGATGAAATACCTTGGGCAGAATGCAACCTGCCGCGCGAGTTTCTATCTCTACAATACGCATGAGGACATTGATAAATTCATCGACGCACTGAAAAAGGTGAGGGGAGTGCTCGGATATGCCGATTGAAGGGGAAGAGGCTCTGCACGAATTATATACCGAGGTCATCGGCGAGCACAGCCGCTCGCCGGAGAACAAGGGAGAACTCTCGTCGGCAAATGTGCGCGAGCGCGGGCACAACCCGAGCTGCGGCGACGAGATTACGCTCTCCCTTGAGATCGCGGACGGCATCATCAAGGACGGAGCGTTCTCCGGTGTCGGCTGCGCGATCTCGCAGGCGAGTACCGACATCATGATTGATCTCATGCGCGGCAAGACCGTTGAGGAGGCACATCGCCTCACGCAGCTCTTTACCTCCATGATTAAGCGTGAGGTCACGGACGACGCAGCCCTCGAAGAACTCGACGAAGCCATCGCGCTCAAAAATATCTCCAATATGCCTGCGCGCGTCAAATGTGCTGTGCTCGCATGGCATACGCTGGATAATATCCTCAAGGGAAAAACTGTATAAGAAATCGGGACCGGTTTGGAAGATTTTTCTTCACAAAACAGTCCCGTTTGTATTTTTCCTCGCGTGGATACTAGATTTTTCGCCCCCGGGCATGTATAATAAGCAGGTATTGCAAAATTAGCACTTTTGAAAAGAAAAGGTGGGAGCTCGATGCGGATGACAAAGGCAATGAAATGTATCGCTCTTGGCATCACGGCGCTGGGACTTAGCGTTATGGCAGGCTGCGGCGGAGATCGGCAGGCGGCGGGTGAGAAGTCCTATAAAATCGGTGTAGTACAGCTCGTGGAGCATAATGCGCTCGATGCGGCGAACCGCGGCTTTGTCGACGGACTCAAGGAACGCGGCTATGAGGAGGGGAAGAACCTCACGATTGACCGACAGAACGCGCAGGCGGATCAGTCGAATCTCCAAAACATCGCACAGCGTTTTGTCAGTGACAAGGTCGATCTCATCTGTGCCATCGCAACGCCTGCGGCACAGTCGGTTGCAAATGCAACGCGGGATATTCCCATCGTCGGTACGGCAATTACAGACTATGTGAGCGCGAAACTCGCCCAGTCAAACGCGGTTCCGGGAGGGAATGTGACCGGGACGAGTGATCTGAATCCGATCAAGCAGCAGATTGATCTTCTCATGAAGATTTACCCAAACGCTAAAACTATCGGCACGATTTATTCCTCAAGTGAGATCAATTCGGAAATTCAGATCAAGACCATGACCGAATATGCACAGTCAAAGGGGCTGACAGTACGCGCGGCAACAGTTTCGACGGTCAACGATATTCAGCAGGCGGCACAGAGTCTCGTAGGGGATGTGGATGTGTTCTATGAGCCAACCGACAACGTGATTTCCTCCTCAATCCCGACCCTTGTCAGCGTCACTGACGCGGCGGGCAAGGGCGTCATCTGTGCAGAACCCTTTATGGTGACGGGCGGCTGTCTTGCAACCTACGGCATCGATTACTACAAGCTCGGCGTGCAGACGGGCGAGATGGCGGCGGACATCCTCGAGGGGAAGAGTAAGCCGGCCAATATGCCGATCGAGACGGCACGCGATCTAACGCTTGTCATCAGCAAGAGCGGCATCGAAAAATTAGGGCTGACCATTCCGGAGGACGTGCTGAAAGATGCAACCCTTGTGGACTAAATTATTTAACAGAGTAAAGGTGGAGTCTCGATGCAGATGACAACAGTCATAAAATGCGTCGCTCTTGGGATGGCTGCTTTCGGTCTGCTCGCATCGACAGGCTGCGGCGGGAGTCAACAGGCGGCGGGAGAAAAAACATATAAAATCGGAGTGGTGCAGCTCGTTGAGCACGGCGCGCTCGACGAGGCGAACCGCGGATTTGTGGACGGACTCAAAGAGCGCGGCTACGAGGTCGGGAAGAATGTGAAGCTCGATCAGCAGAACGCACAGGCGGATCAATCGAATTTGCAGAACATCGTCCAACGGTTCGTGAGCGACAAGGTCGACCTCATCTGTGCCATTGCAACGCCGAGCGTACAGTCTGCTGCGAACGTGACGAAGGAGATTCCCATCGTTGGCACGGCGGTCACGGACTATGTGAGCGCGAAGGTCGCTCAATCCAATGAGAAACCGGGCGGTAACGTCACGGGAACGAGCGATTTGAGCCCGATCGCCGATCAGATCGACCTCCTCATGAAGCTCTATCCGAATGCCAAGACCATCGGCACGATTTACTCCTCGAGTGAAATAAATTCCGAGATTCAGGTCAAGGCGATGAAGGAATATGCTGCATCGAAGGGGCTGACGGTACGCGTTGCGACGATCTCCACGGTCAACGACATTCAGCAGGCGGCGCAGAGCATCGTGGGCGAGGTGGACGTTTTCTATGAGCCGTCGGACAACATCATCGCCTCTGCGATGCCGACGCTCGCGAGCGTGACCGATCCTGCGGGCAAGGGCATTATCTGTGCCGTGCCGACGATGGTGCAGGCGGGCGGTCTTGCGACCTACGGTATTGACTACTATAAGCTCGGTGTGCAGACAGGCGCAATGGCAGCCGACATCCTTGAGGGTAAGCGCAAGCCTGCGGATATGCCAATCGAGACGGCGCATGAGCTCATGCTCGTGATCAACAAAAAGAATGCGGAAAAAATCGGACTGACCATCCCCGACGACATACTGCAAGGGGCGGTCATCGCAGAGTAAACGATTGACGAAGAAAGCGGAGCGGGCACGCAGCGTGTCCGCTTTTTTTCCGAAATATAGGGAGTGACATTATGGATTTGGTCATCGCAACAGCTGCACAGGGCGTCCTGTGGGGACTCTATGCGCTGGGCGTCTATTTGACATATCGTGTTCTGGACATTGCGGATCTGACCGTCGAGGGGAGCTTTCCCCTCGGTGCTGCCGTTGCCGCCTCCATGCTCGTGGCAGGGTATTCGCCCCTCGTCTCGATCTTTGCTGCATGTGCGGCAGGATGTATTTCCGGCATCATCACAGGATTTTTCTGTACGAAGCTGAAGATCCCTGCGCTCCTTGCAGGTATCCTCACAATGATTGGACTCTACTCCATCAACCTGCATGTCATGGGCAAGGCAAATCTGCCTCTGCTCCAGCAGGAAACGCTCTTCACCGAGTGGAATATTTGGGGGCTGGATACGGCGAGCAATATCCTCGTCATCGGCACAATTGTTGTCATTTTAGCCATCCTCCTGACCTATTGGTTCTTTGGTACGGAGCTTGGTACTGCCATCCGTGCGACGGGTGCAAATCCGCACATGATCCGCGCGAACGGCGTCAACACCGACGTCATGATCGTCCTCGGGCTTCTGCTCTCCAACGGCTTGGTCGCGATTTGCGGCGCGCTTGTCGCACAGAGCAACGGATTTGCCGACGTCGGTATGGGGACGGGGACGATCGTCATCGGGCTTGCCTCCGTCATTATCGGCGAGGTGCTGTTCGGTACGCGCAGCTTTAAGAACTGGCTTATCTCCGTTGTGCTCGGCTCCGTCGTCTATCGCGCCGTCATCGCGGTCGTGCTGCAGCTCGGTATGCCGCCGAACGATCTCAAGCTCTTTACGGCAGTTCTCGTCGCGATCGCGCTTTCGCTGCCGCTCATCCAGACGAAATACCATGCGATGAAGAAGGGAGCGTAACCATGCTGCGCATAGAGGACATCAAAAAAACCTTCAATCCCGGTACGATTACGGAAAAGAAGGCCCTCTCCGGCGTTACACTGCATCTTGAACCCGGAGATTTCGTCACCGTCATCGGCGGCAACGGCGCGGGCAAATCAACGCTCATGAACGCTATCGCAGGGGCGATTTCTGTGGATACGGGGAAAATCTCCATCGCCGGCGAGGATATTACCAAATGGCCGGAGCATCGACGTGCACGGTTCATCGGACGTGTTTTCCAAGATCCCATGATGGGTACTGCCGCACGCATGATGATCGAGGAAAATCTTGCAATTGCTGCCCGCCGTGGACAGACACCGACCCTGCGTTGGGGATCGACCGACGAGATGCGCGACATCTTTCGTGAGAAACTGGCAGGTCTAAAGCTTGGACTCGAGGATCGTCTCTCCTCGCGCGTCGGACTCCTATCTGGCGGACAGCGGCAGGCGCTGACGCTCCTCATGGCGACGCTCGTAAAGCCGAACCTGCTGCTCCTCGACGAGCACACTGCCGCACTCGACCCGAAGACCGCCGCGCAGGTGCTCGAGCTGACCGAAAAGATCGTCACGGAACAACAGCTCACCACCCTTATGATCACGCACAATATGAAGGATGCCCTTCGTTACGGCAACCGCCTTATCATGCTGCATGAGGGACATATCCTCTTCGACGTACCGCAGGGGGAGAAAAAGGGACTCACAACGCGCGATCTCCTCTCCATGTTCGAACGTGCCGCGGGCAGCGAACTCGCTAATGACAGTCTCCTCCTAAGTTAATTGAATAATAACGCCTCTCACAAGACGTTCTAAAACAGCTCCTGTATATTTATCCATGTAAACAGGATCGATGGGAGCAAACAAACGGCTTCCCTTCGAAAAACCTTGGATAGGAGTGAGTACCATGACGAAGAAGAAAGTTAAGAAAATAATCGCTGCGGCACTCTTTGGTGTTATGACATGCAGTTTGGTTGGAACAACAGCAGTTGTCGCAGAGGCTAGCCCTCGCATGATGGCAGATGCCCCTCGTGCAATGGACGTGCGCTCAAGCTATGGAGACTCCTACGAGGTCACACAGCTTGCTGCACGCCGGCATAAGCCGAAACGCAAAGGATATTCGCAGGGAACAGTCACGACCGCCGCAATCGTCGGCGCCGTGGTCGGTGCGTTCATCGCGAAGAATACCTAATATTCAATAGGTGCGTCTTCTGCGGTCTTCCCTTCCGCAGGATTCACATACATTCCCTACATTTCTTTCTCTCTATCGAAAGTGCGCCTCCCGCTGCCCGGCGGGGGGCGTATTTTCTTTGTAAGTAAAGAAATCATGTATAGTTCCGATCCTCACCCCTTGCTATTTTGTGGAATCATAGTAAAATAGGAGGAAGATTATCGAACGGATGAGCGGGGGTGAATAGATGCTAGAGGATTTTTTGGTGCGGCTGTGTCGTTCGGTATATCGGGACGAGCCGCTTGTTCGTTCTTCGGATGAGGCACCTGCGGGGAAAGTGCCGAAGCTGATCCGCGCGATGCGTTCGCTCGCTCAGGTGTCCGGTTCGTGTTGGCAGCCGCGCGAGGAGATTTTCCTGAAGCAGGCGCGTCTGATGGAGCGTTATGAGGACGATTTCGTGTTCGAGGGCGAGGTGACGCGCTACTATCCCACCTATGAATCGCTTTCGGATGCGGAGCTGCGCGGTTATTTCGCATGGCGGACGCAGGTGCGAAAGGGGCGGATTGTGCCCGCGCCGCTGACGTTCGCAATGCTCTATGCGTATGAGATTCTGCATCTCATCGGGTGCAGGGACGCGGCGGACGGCTATGGGAAGCTGATGGAGCTCGGTCTTGAATTTGGCATGACGGAGCCCGCGCTCTATACCTATCTGCCTGCATGGACGTACGGCTATGTGATTTACTACGGGCTCGATCCGGAGTATCTTTCCGATAGTTCGTACTATCGCGATATGAAATTGCAGGACGAGGCGATCGCGGCCGTCCTCTCACGCGGCGAGCATCCCGCGGAGGAGATCGCGGCGGGGCTGTGCGCGCTGTCTTCCTATCGGCTGGAGCGGTCGAAATTCTATCGGACATATACGAGCGATATGAGCGCCGTGATTATGCGCGTGATCGCGCGCGTCGCGGAGTATTATGAAAAACATCGAAAACGGAATTTTTCGTCGGAATATATTGGACACGAATGCCGGCGGCTGACGCGGATCTTTCCGGGGGCGGTGTTCCATGCGCGCTCGCCCGAGGAGGAACGCGTCTATACGGTGAATCCCGTGCGCAGCTATGAGTGCGCGGGCGGCGCGTGGTATATGCTCGCCTACGAGCGCGAGCTGAAACAGGCGCGGCGGCTCGGCGCGCTGCTGCGGCTCATCGACTATCGGATGCGCGAATGCACGAGCTTTCCGTCTATCAAGCCGCCGAAGAAAACGACGAAATGGCTTGCAAAGATTGTCGACGAGGAAATCGAAGCGTTTTTCGCCGAAAAAAAGGCGGCGGAAGCGCGCCGCGTGCATATCGATCTCTCGCAGCTCGGGCGCATCCGTGCGGACGCCGCGGTCACGCGCGAGCGGCTGATCGTCGCGGAGGAGGAAGAGGAAGCCGCCGCACCAATTTCGATGCCGGGAACGGGCGAGAGCGTATCGGAGATGTTGCCCCTGGCGTGGCAAGAATCTTTTTCAGGCGATGCCGATGTGCAGACGAGCGAGACGGATGCCTTCCTCGACGCACCGGAGCTGCATCTGCTCCGCGATCTGCTGACGGGCGCGCCGCTCTCGTGGGTGCGCGCCGAGGGGCATATTGTTTCCGTCCTCGTGGACGGCATCAATGAGAAGCTGTACGACGACTTTGCCGACGCCGTGATCGAGGGCGATCCGCCCGCCGTGATTGAGGATTATCGAGAAGAATTGATTGAGAGGTATCTCCATGTCGCAGAATGAACCTGTCAAAATCTCGCGCCGCATCGCGCAGACGCTCGTGAGCGCGCTCAAGGGCGGCGTCGTCCCGCGCATCGGGCTTCCCTATATCACGGTCGGGCGGCGCAGCGAGATCGAAGCGCTCCTCTCCGATGTGGAGCTGATCGCGGACGGCGGCGCGTCGTTCCGCTTCATCGTCGGGCGGTACGGGAGCGGCAAGAGTTTTCTCCTGCAAACGATACGCAGCTATGTCATGGCAAAAAATTTTGTCGTGGTGGATGCCGATCTCTCCCCGGAGCGGCGTCTCCAAGGGACGCACGGGCAGGGGCTTGCGACGTACCGCGAACTCATCCGCAACATGGCGACGAAGACGACGCCCGAAGGCGGCGCCCTGACGCTCATCCTCGACCGCTGGATCAGCCGCGTGCAGCAGGAGACTATGGCGGCGGAGGGCTTATCCGCTGCGGACGGAGGGCTTTCGCCTGCCGTGGAGCGGCGCATCGGGGAGATCGTCTACGGGCTGAACGATCTCGTGCACGGCTTTGACTTTGCGCGGCTGCTCACGATGTACTACCGCGCGTATGTGGACGGGGACGATGAGAAACGCGCGCAGGTGGCGCGCTGGTTCCGCGGCGAGTATGCGACGAAGACCGAGGCGCGGCGGGATCTCGGCGTCGGCATCATCATCACGGATGACGACTGGTACGAGTATCTCAAGATCTTTGCCTTTTTCCTGCGGCAGGCGGGCTATGCGGGGATGCTCATCCTCATCGACGAGCTCGTGAACATCTACAAGGTGCCGCACGCCATTACGCGCCAATACAATTATGAAAAGCTCCTCACGATGTATAACGATGCGATGCAGGGCAAGGCGCGCTATCTCGGCGTCATCATGTGCGGCACACCCGAGTGTATGGAGGACACGCGGCGCGGCGTCTACAGTTATGAAGCGCTGCGCTCGCGGCTCGCCGAGGGGCGGTTCGGCGGGGAGCACCGCGATCTGCTCTCGCCCGTCATTCGGCTCGCGCCGCTGACGCATGAGGAGATGTTCGTGCTCACGGAAAAACTCGCCGCGATTCATGCCGTTCTCTATGGATACGAGCAGATCGTCACGCAGGACGATCTTGCGGACTTCATCCGCATCGAGTTCGGGCGCATCGGCGCGGACACGCATATCACGCCGCGCGAGGTGATTCGCGACTTCATTGAGGTACTAGACATCGTATATCAAAATCCGAACGTCAAGGTCGCGGAACTGCTCAACTCGCAGGATTTTTCCTATGCGCAGAATGATGTAATCGGGGCGGAGACGGACGCGTCCTTTGCGGAGTTTGAGCTGTGAGTGCGTTCGACCGCTACGCGCCGTTCGTCAAGGACTACATCTACGCGCACGGTTGGGAGAATCTGCGCGCGGTGCAGGTTGCCGCGGCGGAGGCGATCTTTGAGACGGACGAGCACGTTCTGCTCACGGCGTCCACGGCATCCGGCAAGACCGAGGCGGCGTTCTTTCCCATCATCACGCTGTTTTCCGAGGAGCCGCCGGCATCCGTCGGCTGTATCTACATCGGTCCACTCAAGGCGCTCATTAACGACCAGTTCACGCGGCTGAACGATCTTTGCCGGACGGCGGAGATTCCTGTTTGGCACTGGCACGGCGATGTCGCGCAGAGTCATAAAGCGCGGCTGATGAAGCGCCCGTCGGGCATTCTGCAAATCACGCCCGAGTCGTTAGAAGCGCTCCTTTTGCATCGCCATGCGGCGATTCCAAAACTCTTCGGCGACCTCCGTTTCGTCGTCATCGACGAGGTCCACTCGCTCCTGCGCGGCGACCGCGGCGGGCAGACACTGTGTCTCATTGAACGGCTGTCCCGCATCGCGGGGGTTGCGCCGCGCCGCATCGGGCTATCGGCGACGATCGGCGATCCCGCCGGGACGGGCGCCTTTCTCGCGGCGGGGACGGGGCGGGGGACGGTTGTCCCGCGCATCGAGGCAAAGGGAAGCAAGTGGCGCATCTCCATGGAGCATTTTTATGTACGCGATGCACAGGCGGCGGAGGGAAAGGACGAGATAACGGCGCTCCCCGCCCTTGATACGCCGACGGATACCGCGCCCGAAAACGCCGATCCGGGGCTGGGCTATATCTTTGAACACACGCGCGGGAAGAAGTGTCTCCTCTTCGTCAACTCGCGCGAGGAGTGCGAGGCGGTGACGACGACACTGCGCGCCTACTGTGAGAAGCGGCATGAGCCGGATCGCTTCCTCATCCATCACGGCAATCTCTCCGCTGCGTTCCGCGAGACGGCGGAGGAACGCATGAAGGACGAGAGCAGTATGCTCACGACATGTACGACGGCGACGTTGGAGCTCGGCATCGACATTGGGCGGCTGGAGCGCGCCTTTCAGATCGACGCGCCGTGGACGGTATCGTCGTTCCTCCAACGGATGGGGCGCACGGGGCGCAGGAAGCTGCCGCCCGAGATGTGGTTCGTCATGCGCGAGGATGCGCCCGACCCGCGCGCCCTGCTCCCCGCGACGATCCCGTGGAAACTATTGCAGGGCATCGCCCTCGTACAGCTCTATCTCGAGGAGCGTTGGGTCGAGCCGCCGCGCCTTGACCGTCTGCCGTTTAGCCTCCTCTATCATCAGACGATGAGCGTTGCGGCGTCCTGCGGGGAACTCTCGCCGCGTGCGCTCGCGGAGCGCGTGCTCTCCCTACATGTCTTTCACCGCATCACGCAGGAAGATTACCGTACGCTGCTCCGCTACTTGATCATGCAGGATCATTTACAGCAGACGGAACGCGGCGGGCTGATCGTCGGACTGGCGGGCGAGCGTGTCATTCACTCCTACCGCTTTTACGGCGTATTTCAGGAAAACGAGGAGTACACAGTCCGCAGCGAATCGCAGGAGATCGGCACGATCGTTGCGCCGCCGCCCGTCGGGGAGAAAATCGCCATCGCAGGGCACGTCTGGCGCGTCCTCGAAGTCGACCGCAAGCGGCATCTCGTTTACTGCGAGCAGGTAAAGGGGAACGTTCCCGCCTATTTCGGCGAGTGTCCGGGCGACATCCATACGAAGATCCTAGAGCGGATGCGCCGCGTCCTGTGCGAGGAGACGAGCTATCCCTATCTCATGAAAAATGCCGTGGCGCGCCTTGCACAGGCACGCGACACGGCACGGCATTCGGGCGCGGCAACGGATGCGCTCATCCCGCTCGGCGGCGATATGTATGCACTGCTCCCGTGGCTCGGCAGCTACGCGTTCCTCGCGCTTGAGCGATTCCTGCGCATTCGCTGTGCGGAACGCATCGGGCTGCGAGCCCCAGACTCCATGCGCCCGTATTTCATGCAGTTCAGCATGAAGGCGTCTCCCACGGAGTTCTTCCGCGTGCTCGCCGAGGAGGCGGCAAAGGACTTCGACCCGATGGAACTCCTCTATCCGAACGAAGTGCCGCTCTTTGACAAATACGACGAATATCTGCCCGAGGAGCTCGTGCGGCGTGGATTCGCGTGCGGCGTTTTGGATATTGCGGGGATGAAGCGGCGCGTAGGGGAGTGGGCGGAGCGTTAAAGCTCCGCGCCGTTTGAGGCGATCACCTTTTGGTACCATGAGAAAGATTTCTTGCGGTATCGTTTCCCCGTACCTGTGCCGTCGTCATGGAGATCGACGTAGATGAAGCCGTAGCGCTTTGCGAGCTCGCCCGTCGTAAAGGAGATGACGTCGATGCAGCCCCACGGCGTATAGCCGATGAGATTCACGCCGTCGTGTTCGACGGCTTTTTTCATGGCGCGAATGTGCGCGGCGAGATAGGCGATGCGATAGTCATCGTTTACCGTTTCATTTTCGAGCACATCGTATGCGCCGAGACCGTTCTCCACGATGAAGAGCGGCAGTTCGTAGCGACCGTGGAGGAGGTTTATCGCATAGCGCAGCCCCGTGGGATCGATGCCCCATCCCCAGTCCGACACTTTGATATGGGGATTCACTACCGAGTGCACGTTGCCGCCGTAGCTCGTGACGGGGGTGGCGACATCCGCGCGTACGGTGTTCGACATATAGTAGCTGAATCCGATATAGTCCGCCGTACCCGCAGCTAGGATCGCCGCATCCTCGGACAGCATCTCGGGCGTCAAATCCTTACGCTCCCATAGTTTCTGCGTATAGGCATTGTAGTGACCGCGGCAGAGCACATCGAGAAAATGATAGCGTTCCTGCATGCTTTCCTCCGCGCGCATCACATCGGCGGGAGCGCAGGAATACGGATAGTAGGGGATAAAGGCGACCATGCAGCCAATCTTAAAATTAGGATTGATGTCGTGTCCGAGCTGCGTGACGCGTGCTGCGGCGACCATCTCGTGATGCGCCGCCTGATGCATCGCATTGAGCGGACGGTCAATCAGAGAGTAGCGCAGTCCCGAGTTCGTCCAGCCGAAGGTGTCTGTCGCCATGTAGGTCTGATTGTTGATTTCGTTGAACGTCATCCAATAGCGCACCTTATCCCGGTAGCGCCGCATGACCGTCTCCGCATAGCGGACAAAGAAATCGACGAGTTTGCGGTTCGTCCACCCGCCATACGCCTTTGCAAGGTGATAGGGCATCTCGAAGTGACTCAGTGTAACGACCGGTTCGATGCCGTGGGCGCGCAGCGTATCGAAGAGATCGTCGTAGAAGCACAGCCCCGCCTCGTTGGGCGTCTCCTCGTCGCCGTTTGGGAAAATGCGCGACCACGAGATCGACGTACGGAAACATTTGAATCCCATCTCGGCAAAGAGTGCGATGTCCTCCTTGTAGGTGTGGTAAAAATCAATGCCCGTATGGTTCGGATAACGCTCACCCGACAGAACCCCGTCCGTAATACGGCGAGGCTCCGTGCGCGAACCGCCCGTCATCACATCGCAGATTGATAGCCCGCGCCCGTCCGCATCCCATGCCCCCTCGAGCTGATGCGCCGCAACTGCGCCGCCCCATAGGAAATTTTTTGGAAAAGCCATCTCGTCCTCCTTTGTTTCGCCCAAATTCACATGGGGATAGTTCCGGTTCATGGTAAAATGAAGTGGGACAGAAAAAAAGGACAGGCAGCGCTCAATGTGTTACAATGTTTTCACCACAAAAACAGAACAGAAGGTGCTGCCATGTCCCATACTCATTCTACCACAACCACGCGCTCATATAAACACCTAGACCCATATCGGCGCGGACAAATTTTTGCCCTCCTATCCACCGGTATGTCAAAGACTGACATTGCAAAGCAGG
>NZ_ALJR01000017.1:0-47807 GCF_000287655.1 Selenomonas sp. FOBRC9 | reverse complement strand
TCGCGTTCGGGCGGATTGCGAACGAGCGGCGCGCCGTGCCGATGCTCTCGGTCGCGGCGCCCGCCTCGGGGACGGGAAAGACGACCTTCATCGAGCGGCTCATCCCGCGTCTCTCCGCGCACGACGTCCGCATCGCCGTCATCAAGAGCGACGCACACGGATTTACCCTCGACACAGAGGGAAAGGACACCGACCGTTTTACGGCGGCGGGGGCAGCGGCGGTCGCCGTCAGCGCGCCGGACGGATATTTCATTTTACAGAAGACGCCGGAGCGGCAGAGTTTAGGGGATATTGCCGCCAAAATCCATAGCGTAGACCTATATATCACAGAGAGCAGGTCGCGCGGGGTTCTTCCGATAGTCAGTCTCTATCGTGGGAAGGGAGAACCGCTCGTCGACGCGCAGACGGCGGTGCTTTTTGTGAAAAATGCGGCGGACGGTACATACTTTTCCGGTGTGGCGCTTCCGCCGGAGCAGGAGGTGCTGCGCGCGGATCTCGACGACCTAGAGACGGCGGAGCGGCTCGCACTGTTCCTCATGGGACGCGCGCTCTACGGTGCGGACGGCGCGATGTTTCTGACGATGTAACGACATAAGAGTGGGGAGAGATGAACATGGAACTGCAGCGCAGCGAATATATCGACGTACCCGTGATCCGTTATATATCGGAAGGAAATGAATTTGTTCCCGATCATAAATACACCTCGGAGGAAGTATTCTTCGATATCGAGCTCAACCGCGCGCCCTTTACGACGGCGTTCTGTTCGCCCGTCGACTACGAGGATCTCGTCGTTGGGATGCTCGCGCAGACGGGGCGCATCCGCACGGCGGACGACGTGACCGCGCTCACCGTCGACGCAGAGGGGCTGCACGCCTCCGTAGAGACGACAGCGGACGCGCAGGCATGGGCGGCGGAGGCGGTCAAGCATCCGCGCTACTTCTCCGCGCGAAAGATATTAAAACTGCGCCCGGAGGAAATCTTCGAGCGTCCGCGTGATGTGCATTTTCGCGCGCGCGACATCCTAAAGACGGCGGACACGCTCCTCTCGGAGCTGTCTACAACTCACGACACGACGAACGGCGTCCACAGCGGCGTCATCTATGATCAAAAGAACGAGAAAATACTTGTCTTCCGTGAGGACATCGGCAGGCACAACGTCTTTGACAAACTCTACGGCTGGGCTTTACGTAATCATGTGGAAATTTCCGATAAAATCATCATCTTCAGCGGGCGCTGCTCGTCCGAAATGATGTTAAAACTCGGACGCATGGGCATCTCGACGGTCGCGGCAAAATCCGTGCCGACGACGCTCTCGCTCTCGATTGCAAAGAAACTCGGCATCACGCTTGCGGCGCGCATGGCGCCCGGTTCGTTCTGTGTATATGCGAACCCGGAGCGCGTTGCGCTTGCCTAACATTGGTGAAAACGGGCAAGCCCCGATTTCATAGATAGATTCATTCAGGTTTAGGGGAGCCTATCGGCGGCACATCCGCCGATGAGAAAGGAGAATCACGATGAACCTTAGCAGACGTGACTTTTTAAAAGCCACCGGGCTAAGCGGCGTCGGGCTGGCTCTGGCGAGTCTCGGACTCGACGTTGCCCCTGTGAAAGCGGCTGCACAGACGTATAAGCTGTCGGGGGGACGCGAATTTACCTCCGTCTGTCACTTCTGCGGCTGCGGCTGCGGTACGCTCGGCTACGTCAAAGAGGGGAAACTCATCAATCTCGAAGGGGCGCCGGATCATCCGGTAAACCGCGGGGGACTATGCCCGAAGGGGCTTGGTTACGGACACATCCCAAACTCGGCGGAGCGGCCGAAGAGTCCGATGTACCGCGCGCCCGGCAGCGACCGGTGGGTGGAGATCAGCTGGGAGGAGGCCATCGACCGCGCGGCACGTGCGCTGAAGAAGGCGCGTGACAAGCACTGGGTCGGTCAAGACGAAGCGAACGGCTATAAGTTCATGAGCAACCGCACGGACGCCATCGCCTTCATCGGCGGCTCGCAGGTCAACAACGAGGAGTGCTATCAGCTCATCAAGATGGCGCGCGCACTCGGCGTCGTCTATATCGACAATCAGACGCGCGTTTGCCACGCGACCACGCCGCCGGCGCTGAACGCCGCGTTTGGCCGCGGCGCGATGACCGGCTCGTGGTATAACTTAAAGCACGCCAAGATGATTTGGATCGAAGGATCGAATATGGCGGAGTGCCATCCAATGGCGATGAAGAATGTCATGGAGGCGCGCGACAACGGCGCCATCGTCGTCCATGTCGACGTCCGCTATACACGCACATCCCGCGTTGCGGATCACTTCTTCCAGCTCCGTCCGGGGACGGATATCGTCTTCCTCGGCGCTATCATCAACTACATCATCCAGAATAAAAAATACGATGCCGATTATCTGCGGCGGAACACGAACGCCTTCTGTCTCCTGCGCGACGATTACGAATTTGACGCCGGTATTTTCTCCGGCTACGACGAAAAAACACGGACTTATAACAAAGAGACATGGGGCTATCAAGTCGATGCGAACGGCAAACCGATGAAGGCGAGCAGCATGGCGGCAAAGAACACCGTCATGGATCGTCTCGCAGAACATTTCCAACGCTATACGTTCGAAAAGGCGGCGGCGATCACGGGGATGCCCGAGGCGGATATTAAGAAAGCCGCGGAGCTGTTCTCCACCATTACGCCGACGGTTATGATGTATGCGCTTGGCATGACGCAGCACACGGTCGGTGTGGAGAATCTGCGCTGCTTCACCATCATCCAGCTCCTCATGGGCAACATCGGCGTCTCGGGCGGCGGCATCGACGCGATGCGCGGGCAGCCGAACGTACAATCCTCGACCGATTACGGCATCATGTTCCAGTATTATCCCGCGTACCTTTCGTACCCGACGCACACGGACGATACGCTCGCGAAGTGGACGCACCACAATGGCACGTTCCGCGCGAAATTTCTCAAGAACCTCCTCAAAGCGTGGTTCGGCGACGCGGCGACGGCGGCGAACGACTATATGTTCAACGCGCTCCCGATCCGCAACGGCACGCATAACGATTCCATGTACGTCATGTTCGAGAAGGCGATGGAGGGAAAGGTCAAGACGATCTACGTCTGCGGCCAGAACCCGCAGATGACGAATGCGAACCTCACCATCGTCAACAAGGGGCTCAAGGGCATCGACACGCTCATCGTGCAGGACGTCTTCGTCAACGAGACGGCGGCGTTCTGGGAGCGTCCGGGCGATAATCCTGCGGACATCAACACCGAGGTCATCTTCCTGCCGGCGGGCTCCTATCTCGAGCGCTGCGGCACGATGACGAACTCCATGCGCATGATCCAATGGCGCATGAAAGGTCCCGACCTCGCGAACGATTCGCGTCCCGATTACTGGATCTGCGACAAACTGTGGAAACGCATCGTCGAACTCTACAAGGATTCGACCGATCCGAAAGACAACGTGATCAAAATGATGACGTGGAACTACGGCGACCCCGAGGACGGACAGACCTACGTCGAAAACGTCATGAAGGAATGCAACGGCTACGATCTAAAGGACGGCCATCTCCTGCGCGGCATTCGCGAGATCCGCGACGACGGCACGACGATGGCGGGCATGTGGATCTTCACCGGTGTCTACGGCGACGGCGTCCATATGGCGCGGCGCCGCGGGCAGGAGGACGAGGGCGGCATGGGCATCTATCCGAACTTCGCCTGGGTCTGGCCGGACAACATTCACATGCTGTATAACCGAGCCTCCTGTGACGAGAACGGCAAACCGGTGCGGCCGGGGCAGAAACTCGTCTGGTGGGACGAGAAAAAGGGCATGTGGGACGGCTACGATGTCCCCGATGTCGGCGACCGCACGCAGGGACCGAACACCCCGGGCGGACAGAAGCCGTTCCGCATGAACGGCGAGGGCATCGCCCGCCTCTTTGCCGCTGAGTACAGCGACGTTGAGAACGGCGAGACGCGCGATCACTCCTACGTTCCCGTTGACGGTCCTCTGCCTGAGTTTTACGAGCCGGTTGAGAGCCCGACGAAGAACATGATGAACGAAGGACAGCGCACACAATTCAACCCCTGCGTCATCTATCCGCGCGTGCCCGAACTGCAAAAGATCGGAACGCCCGACGAGTATCCGTACGTGCTCTGCACATCGAGTCTCACCGAGCACTGGTGTTCCGGCACGATCACGCGCAATATCCCCTATCTCAACGAGCTGGTCAAAGAGCCGTTCGTCGAGATCTCAGATAAACTCGCCGCGAAGCTCGGCGTTCGCGGCGGTGACCGCGTCCGTGTCAGCACGACACGCGCGAGCATCGAGGTCAAGGCAATGGTCACCAAGCGCGCCCGACCGCTCATGGTCAACGGCAAAGAGACGCATATGATTTGGCTCCCCTACAACTGGGGGTTCAAGGGGCTGTCGACAGGCCCCTCCGGCAACTATCTGACGATCGATGCGCTCGATCCGAACGTGCAGGAGCAGGAGTTTAAGGCCTGCCTCGCCAACGTCGAAAGGATATAGCTTTCCGACCGCGGCAACGGTCAAAGGATGGAGAACAAACGTCCGACAGGACGAGGAGACCCTTTGTATGAAAGCTAAGAAAACAGATCCGATGAAACGCTTCCTAAAAAAATATCCCTTCCTCAAGGAAACAGAACGTGTTTACCGCACGGTCGATGCCGCAGTCGGCGCGCCGGAGCCGATACAGCTCCCCGCGCGCGCGGCGGCTAAGACCCTCGCGGAGAAGCTGCCGATTCTCCAGCAGGAGACCTATCGCCGCCGTATGGTGCGCGCGGTCTATATGATCCAGGAGGAAGTATACGACCGCATCGCGCGGGCGGACGTGCCGCCCCTCATGCGGGAATCGGCGCGCGCATACCTCGCCGTGCTGAAACCGCTGCGAAAGACGGCAAAGGAAGAATTCATCACCGCAGTTCTATTGCAGGACGCCCCCGCATTCGCGGCACTGTGCGCACGGCACAACCTCAACGAGGGGGTCGTCCGCAGTACGACGTGGCGCATCATCGCCGCACTTGTACCGCCTGCGCTCAAAGAGCCGGAGGCATGGGATGCGGATCCGGACAGGCCGCAGTTCCGGCAGAACTACTGCCCCGTATGTGGCCGTCGGCCGGTACTCGCAGATCTGCATAAATTCCGTGACGGCAGGGCGCGCCACCTCATTTGCGGTGGCTGCGGAACTCAATGGCTCTACGCACGCGTCGGCTGCGTTTACTGCGGCAACGCGAATCTCGAGAAGATGCGCACGCTTGAGCCCGAGAACGACGACCGCATACGGCTCGACATCTGCGACGCGTGCGACAGCTACATCAAGACGCACCGCGGCCCCGCTGAGGGCAGCGACGACGACTATATCTATCGGCAGGACTGGGCGAGCGTACATCTCGACCTCCTCGCCGAGGAAAAGGGCCTTCATAAAAAGGGGAACCCAATATTAGAATAGAGAATTCGATTCCATATAGAGAAGGAGAGGAGCGAACATCATGACACAGGAAATCGCAATGCTGCATGACATGTCGCGTTGTACCGCGTGTCGCGGCTGCATGGTCGCGTGTAAACAATGGCACGACCTGCCGCCGGATATGGACACCCCGTTCGAGGGGCAGTACCAATCGCATAAAGATCTCAGCTCGCGCGTCTACACGCTCATCCAGATGAAAGAGCGCGTGGACGACAAGGGGAAATTCCACTGGGATTTCTTCAAGAAAAATTGCTTCCATTGCGGCAATCCCGCCTGCGCCGCGGGCTGCCCCGCGAACGCCATCGACCGCAATCCGAACGGCACCGTCGTCATCAACGAGGACAAATGCATCGGGTGCCATTACTGCGAACACAACTGTCCGTGGCATATTCCAAAAATCGACGAAGTGCGGCATAAATCGACGAAATGCGATCTTTGCTACGACCGCATCGCGCACGGCTATGAGACGACAGGTGAGATCCTTAAGCCCTCGTGCGCGAAGACCTGCACGTCGCACGCGCTCGAATTCGGTACCATCGAGGAGATGAAACAGCTCGCGGTGGAACGCCTTGCGATGATTCAAGAGAAGCATCCCGACGCGAACATCTACAGCCCCGAGGGCGTCGGCGGAACGCATATGATCTATGTGCTGCCCGAGAAGCCTGCCGTATTCGGTCTGCCGGAGAACCCCGTCACGCCGCTTTCCATCGATCTTTGGAAAGCGGGACGCGCGTTCACGAAGCTCGCCATCGGCGGCGCCGCCGCCGGCATCGCGGGCGCCATCGTGCTCAGCAAGATCGTCAAGTCGCGTGCAAAAGCGCAGGCAAAAGAGCAGGAGAAGGGGTGAGCAGCATGTTGATCAACAAGGAATATGTGCCGCGCCATAAGATGGCATTCGCCGTCTGTCACTGGATGAACGCGTTTGCATTCTTCATGCTGTTCCTGACGGCATTGCCGCTCTACTCGGACAGCTTCCGCTTCATGTATCACATCTTCGGCGATAAGACACTCATGTACGCGCACCGTGTGTTCGGCGTCGTGTTCATCATGACCCCGATCATCGGGTTCTTCATGGCGCGCGAGGGCTACATGACCATGATCAAAGAAGTGTTCCGCTTTGGCAAGAAGGACATGGAGTTCATGCAGAAGTTCCCAATCGAGCTGATGGGAAAGGATCCCCACATGCCGGCGCAGGGCTTCTACAACGGCGGCGAGAAGATGAACATCGCCCTCCAGCTCGCGCTCTCCGTCGTCATCGCCGTGACGGGCGTCATTCTTTGGATGGGCGACAGCATCCTGCCGGCGACGATCACCGCGTATGCGATTCCCGTGCACAGCATCGCCGCGGCCGTCTGTTTTGCCGCCGCGCTCGGGCACATCTATCTCGCCGCAGGCGTCAATCCCGACTCCCTGCACGGCATGACGAGCGGCACCATCAAGGCGTCGTACGCCGCGCATCATCACGGCGCATGGGTCGAAGAACTCATCGCCGAGGGCGTCGTCACGCGCGAGGAGATCGCACAGGCGGAAAAGGAACATCACTGACTTCGGTGCTTTTACAGGAAAAACTGCCGCAGTGCACGCAGTGTGCTGCGGCAGTTTTCTTTTTCTCTCTTTTTATGCTATGATAGCGAAGGAATACTGTGTATGGGGGCGGCAAAGAGCGTATGAAAAATCTTCGGGGGCTTGTGCAGCGCCGCATTGGATGTGTGGCGATATTGATGTTTGTGATCCTCGTCATCCTGACGGGGCGATACGCCTACCTGCAAATCGCGCAGGGGGATGAGCTCGCACAGCGGATGCGCGACCAGAGCGGCTATGAGTTCCGTATCCAGTCTCTGCGCGGCGCGATCCTCGACCGGAACGGAAAAGAACTCGCCGTCAGCAGCATGACAAAATCGCTCTTTATCGATCCCAACCACGTCTACGACGAGCACAAACCGGAGGACATTGCCGCCGACATCGCGCCGCTCATCGGGCTCACGGAGCAGGACATCCTCGACGACATCGCCGTCGGCGGCGGCTTCGTGTGGGTCAAGCGACGCCTTGAACACGACGAGTATGAAGCGGTGCGCGCCGTCATCCGCGCCAAAGGATACAGCGACTGTCTCGGCTTTCAGAATGAAGCAAAGCGATACTATCCGAACGACGCACTCGCCGCGAACGTGCTTGGCTTCGTCGGCATCGACGACAAGGGGCTTGACGGCGTTGAGCAGGCGCTTGATCCCCTGCTCAAGGGGGAGGTGCGCGAGGAACGTCTCACCGTCGACGGACAGCGGCGTCCCATCTTTGACTCCATCTTTTTCAGCCGCCGCACCTACCGCGGCGACTACTGCAAGACTGCGGTGCTGACGCTCGACAGTACGATTCAGTTCATGGTCGAACAGGAACTCGACCGCGCCATGGCGGAGAACAATCCTGCATCCATCACCGCCGTCGTCATGAATCCAAAGACGGGCGAGGTGCTCGCGATGGCGTCGCGCCCCTCGTACAACCCCAATAAATTTTGGGACTATCCGCCCAAGAGCTGGAAGAACCGCGCCGTTTCTTTCATCTACGAGCCGGGCTCGACGTTTAAGGCGATCGTTGCGGGCGCCGCGCTCGAAGAGGGCATCGTGACGCCCTATCAGGTGTTCATGGATCCCGGCTACGTCATGGTTTCAGGGAAGCGTATCCAGAACTGGAACAACGAGAGCTACGGCGCGGTGACCTTCACCGACATCGTGAAGAATTCGCTCAATACGGGATTCGCGCAGGTCGGACTCTCGCTCGGCGCGCAGCGGCTCATGCATTACACGCGTCTCTTCGGATTTGGCGAGGCGACGGGCATCGACCTCCCCGGTGAGGAGGAAGGAATCCTCTTCAAGCCCGAATCGATGCTCGACTCTGACATCGCGACGACCGCCATCGGGCAGAGCATTGCCGTGACGCCGCTCCAGCTCGTGACCGCCATGTCCGCCATCGCGAATGGCGGCACACTCATGCGCCCGTACATCGTACGTGAGATCCGCAACCCGGACGGCTCTATTTACGAAGAACGCCAGCCGCAGGAGATTCGCACCACACTCCAGCACACGGTTGACCGCACTCTCATCGGTCTCCTTGAACAGGTTGTCGCCACGGGCGGCGGCGCCAAGGCGGCGGTGAAGGGCTACCGCATCGCGGGCAAGACCGGCACGGCGCAGAAGATCCGTCTCGATGCCGGCGGTTATATGGAAGGGCACTACATCGCGTCCTTCTGCGGCTTTGCCCCCGTCGAGGATCCCATCTTTACGGTGCTCGTCATGATCGACGACCCGCACGGCGGCAACTTCTACGGCGGACAGATCGCGGCGCCCGTCGCCTCGCGCATCTTTACACAGCTCCTGCGCTACGCGCATGTGGAGCCGTCGAGCAATCCCTTCACCGAGCCGGCACAGGAGCAAAAAAACGCGCGCAGCGCCGCGGAGGAACAGCGGCTCGAATCCGCCGCCGCGCCGCCCGAAGGAAAGGCGATTGTCCCCGACTTTACGGGGCTTTCGATCCGCGAGGCGGCACGTCTGGCACAGCAGCGCGGACTCTCCTTTGAGAGCGAGGGCACGGGCGCGGCGGTCAGGCAGTCGCTCAGCGTGAACGACATCGTCGACCAAGGGGAACGCGTCAAAGTGTATTTTGAACCTACCTAAATATTAGAGGATGTCCTGTTGTTTAATGGCGAGATTCAGCGGCAGGACTTCATTATGATTGCCGTACATGGTATGAGATGCCATGTGCGGCTTTTTGTACTGTAAAATTATTTCCGTGCCCTATTGACATCATGCTTGAATCGGTATATATTATAAACATACTTTTTAGATATGTTTACTTTATGAAATCAAAAATAAAGGAGAATGAATCATGGCAAAAATCTACGGGAGCGTTACGGAACTCATCGGGCGGACACCGCTGCTCGCAGCAAAGTCGTTTGCGGCGGCGCACGGACTGAAGGCAAACCTCCTCGTCAAACTGGAGTATTTCAACCCTGCCGGTTCCGTTAAGGATCGCATCGCCATCGCCATGATCGAGCAGGCGGAGAAGGACGGCAAGATTGCCCCGGGCGCAACCCTCATCGAGCCGACCAGCGGCAACACGGGCATCGGCATCGCTTCCGTTGCGGCGGCGCGCGGCTATCGTGCCATCCTCACCATGCCGGAGACGATGAGCGTTGAGCGCCGCAACCTCCTCAAGGCATATGGCGCAGAGATCGTTCTCACGGACGGATCGCAGGGCATGAAGGGTGCGATCGCAAAGGCGGAGGAACTACACGCCGCGACCCCGAACTCCTTTATCCCGTCACAGTTTGAGAACAGCGCGAACCCCGCCGTACACGAGCGCACAACGGGACCCGAAATTTGGGCGGATACCGACGGCACAGTTGATGCGTTCGTCTCAGGTGTCGGTACGGGCGGTACCGTTTCCGGGGTCGGGCACTATCTGAAAAGTCAAAAGCCCTCCGTCCATATCGTTGCCGTCGAGCCTGTCGATTCTCCTGTTCTCACGGGCGGCAAGCCGGGACCTCACAAGATTCAGGGGATTGGCGCGGGCTTTATCCCAAAGACACTGGATACGAGCGTATATAACGAAGTCCTCCGCGTAACGAATGACGATGCATTTGCCTACGGCAAAGAGTTCGCGCGGCGCGAGGGCGTCCTCATCGGCATTTCGTCAGGGGCGGCACTCGCGGCATCCGTCGCGCTCGCAAAGCGTCCCGAGTTCGAGGGGAAGACCATCGTTGCTCTTCTTCCGGACGGCGGCGACCGCTATCTCTCCACAGATCTTTTCCAAGATAAGTAAACCTGTACGGGATTCGTATAGAAACGAGACTGCCCCGTCTGCATGGTAAATGCAGCCGGGGCAGTCTCGTTTTGCAGCTGGTTATTATTATGCCGTTCTCTTACCGATGATGGCATCGGGGTTATCCCCTTGTCGGAATTCGGAACACAAACACAATCAAGTGCGCGATCCATACCAAACTAATTATCGCGCGCGCATGCGGATGATCCGTGAACGTAAAAGAGATCCCCATGAGGATGGTCACGGGAATCATGATGCGAAGCTTTTGCCGTACCGTCATCCCGTTGCGGCTGTCCCGTGCGATAGCCATTGTCTCTTTGTAGATACGTGTTCCGCGCAGCCACGCGTCGAGACGGCGTGAACTGCGCGTAAAACAGTATGCCGAGAGGAGAATGAACGGCACTGTCGGGAGCACCGGGAGGAATGCACCGATGACACCCAGCGCAAAACTGAGGATACCGAGCGCACCGAAGAAAAGTTTTTTTAGAGGCATTAAAGATCCTTTTCTGATTATCTCAAGACACGTCGTCTTGCGCCCAATTCTCGATTCGGAGACCGGGGACACGCTCAAACTCTCTGACGTTATTCGTAATCAAAATGAGCCCCGCCGCACGCGCGTGATCGGCAATTAATGTATCCATTGTGCCAATAGGAGTTCCCCGCTTTTGAAGCTGGGCACATATATCGCCATATTCTACAGCGGCGGTATCATCGAATGGGAAAACATCAGGCATCGCTAGAAAATGCATGAGGGCGATTCTATTCTTTTCAGGATATGCACTTTTTGAGACACCTAGTTCCAGCTCAGCAAGCGTAATTGATGAAATACAGATTCCTCTTGAAAGATTTTGCTTTAGTCGTGCAACACATGACGGGGCTTATTTTTTATCGCGTAGATGCAAATATTGGTGTCTAACATATAAGTCATAGCGCATCTCTCTTAGAAGGAACATCTTGCCCCCGTCCGTCGGCAAAAAAATCATCTGTGAACTCTTCCAAACCGGATAAAAAAGTTTCCCAAGCATCTTCTTTTGGAACAAGGATCACAGCTTTTCCTAGCCTCTGTATGAATACTTCCTTCCCATGAAAACGAAAATTTTTCGGGAGTCGGACTGCTTGACTTCTTCCGGTTTCGAATAATGCTGCACATTCCATGACGGATACCCCCTATCATCATATTTCCAACGTGCATATTATACCATATATCCAGGAAAAAATTCACACCGTGCGGTTAAGTCATCGCGCTTTTTTTTCGATATAACACACAGAAGACGTATAATATCTCTCGGCATTGGTTGAGGGATAAGATAAAAAGGAAAAGGTTCGTTCAGGGAGGCTGTCTTTATGGCGATGGTGGTAAAAAACAATATGTCGGCGGTGAACACGCTGAACACGCTCAATAAGAATCAGAGCGGATTGTCGAAAAGCCTCGAAAAAGTCTCCTCCGGGATGAAGATCAACAGTGCGGGCGACGACGCGTCGGGGATGGCGATCTCCGAGCGGATGCGCGTGCAGGTGCGTGCGCTCGATCAGGACAACGCCAATACGAACAACGGCAACGCGCTGATGCGCACGGCGCAGGGCGCTGTGCAGTCCACGATCGAGATCCTAAAGACGCTGAAGGAAAAGGCGATCAACGCCGCGAACGACACGAACACCGACGAGGATCGCAGGGTCATTCAGAAGGAAGTCGACCATCTCATCGACCAGATTGACGAGAACGCGCTGACGACGTACAACGGTAAGTATCTGATCGACGGTTCGCATAACGGCAGTGTAGCCGGTGATGCGGGGCAAGGGACATATTCGAGTTTTACGAATATGAGCTTGGCAACAAATACGACGGGTATTACCCGTTTAACGAACTTGGTTCGCAGAGATGGAAATCCTGTCGGCATTCACTCGACGGATAGCCTTACGGCATCGTGGACGAGGAACGGTGTGACTTATACGGGGACATTAAATCCAATTGGAACAAATGATATTGCAGCGGCAATCAATATTATTACCAATACAGATGCTAGTTATTATAGCCGTACTGCTTTGGTTGGCGTAGACGAATATGGTCGGGAGGTTTATACACCGGATAACCAACCGGCGCTCACGATTCGTGCATCTAATCCGGGCGTTAATGGGCAGATTGCAGGTGTCACCTTTGCGGTGAAGGACAGCAAAGGTCATATGCGCAACGAGGTCAACGCTGTGCTTGATGCGTTTAAGGAGACGGTACGTGCTCAAAATCCATCGCCGGATAATTCGTTGACGATCCAAACCGGAACACGGGCGAATCAAGCAAGTAAGGTCGGATTCACCGATATGCGCTCAGTTGCTCTTGGGCTTCAGTCTGATAACGGTGCAGGATGGCATGGGACACCTCCGGCAGGTGTGGATGTTGTCGGTGCAGGACCCAAAATCCAAGTAACGACACGGGAAGCTGCGAATGCTGCGATCAACGTCTTTGAGAATGCGCTCATTAAGGCGACCGATCAGGCAGTTGCAATCGGCGCGGTACAGACACGGCTCGGCTATACGAGCAGTAACCTGATCGTTGCGTCTGAGAACGTGCAGTCGTCCGAATCCACGATTCGCGACTCGGACATGGCAAAGGAAATGACGGCATATACGAAGCACAACGTGCTCACGCAGTCGGCACAGGCGATGCTTGCACAGGCAAATCAGAACTCAAGCGCAGTGCTCAGCCTTCTCAAGTAAAAGATAAAACGATCGCCCTAATGGACTTAGGACCATTAGGGCGATTTCTTGCTTTTTATACAGTTCTTATGCTATTATGAAAGGACATATAATATTCGATATACTGAGTAAGTATATATGCGTGAATTGAAAGATAAGGGGAGCGGGACAATGGGTGAATATCGGATGTTTGGACTCAGGCGGCGTGTGCAGTATACGTTGCTGGCAGGGCTTGCGGGCGCGTTTTTGATCCCGCAGGTCTCTTTTGCCGCGCCGACGGGGGAGCAGAATCTCGTAGGGAGCGCTGCCGTTTCTCGTGCAGGAGCGACGACGAATATCGGATCGTCGACTGCGAACAACGTCATCAGTTGGGCGGACTATTCGATTGGCACCGGTGAGACGGTAAATTATGATGCGCAGAACTATCTCAACCTCGTGCGCGGTGGAAATACGTCTGCCATTAACGGGACGCTCTCGGGCGGGGGCAATATCTACCTCGTCAATCCGAACGGCGTGATCATCGGCAAAGGTGCAACTGTTCATGTGGGGAGTCTTCACGTCTCGACACAGGAGATCAGCACCGTCAATCAGAATGCCGATATGGCGGGCGACGTATCGCCCTTCAGCGCATCCGCCGCAGGCAAGGCGGACGTCGTTAATATGGGCGCAATCAACGCGACGAGTGTTGAGGTTGTTGGCAGGAGTATCCGCTTTCTTAATGATGCGAATGTTACGGTGACGAGCAGCCCCGTTGTGCTCCGCACGGATACGGCAAACGACGGCACAGCGCATATTGGCTACCGCGGCACTGCCCCTGCGACGACAAAGTATCAGGTCAACGGTGGGCTGGCAACAGCAGGGGATAACTACTATCAGCTTGTTGCTAATGCAACGGAATTGCAGAACATCAATAACAATCTCTCGGGCAACTATATGCTTGAGGATAATATTGATTTTAATGGCGGGGCACTTACGCCGATCGGCGGGAATGGGGCGCTTGCGGCATTTTCTGGGAAGGTTGACGGAAATTTCTATCAAGTAAAGAATTTTACCGTCACAGGCGTCGACCATGCGGGCCTCTTTGGCAAGATGAGTGGGGCGCGAATTGAGAATTTGGGGGTTGTCAACCCCTCAATTACGGGAAATGATACCGGAGCGGGGATCAACACCGCGGGCGGTATCGTGGGGCACGCATCCGGCAACACGAAATTAAGGAATGTCTACGTGGAAGGTGGGAGTGTTACCGGAGAGCATAGCCGCTTTGGCGGGATTGTAGGTTATACCACAAATACGAAGATAGACGGGTCCTATAACACATCTCCGATTGAGACTGGCGGCGGCGGAATCATTGGCTCCTCGGATGTGGGAACAGAAGTTACGAATACCTATAATCGCCCCTCTTCACAAGTGACGGGGGCGTCCTATTTTATTCGATTCATTGATCCTGCAAACGGAACGACGGTAAAAAATTCCTTCACGACGTCGACTAAGTTTTCTACAACAACATCGTTTACTTCGACAAATGTATCAGGTAATTATTTTATTGACTTCAACACAAGGAAAGCAAAAGTTGTTATGCCGGGCGTAAATCCTCCTGCGATAGATGCGGATGCTTATTCGTCCTCTACTTACAACAACTGGAGCATCAACAACAACGGCGATCCGGGGGCGAAGTGGCGTATCTATGAGGGACGCACCGCTCCTTTGCTGACTGCATTTATGAGCGGGACTGCGACGGCGACGTATAGCTATCGGTACTTTAACAACAACAGCACGGCTCCGGATAAGATTGACGGCGTAAATAATACGGTGAAGTCCAACAACGGGAAAGATCTCACAGGGCTGACCTACAACAGCAAATACCTGCGCATCGTGGATGCGGACGCACCCAATACGCCGGGGGATAAATCCAAGATACAGTACGAGCCGTCTGTCAATCTCAATAAGGTGGAGGAATATACATACACCGGCACATCGGCGGATAAAACACAGGGCATCCGCAACGCAGGGACAAAGGCGATCGTTTGGTCGGATCAGCATGGACCGAATCTGCGCGGCGTGAATGTGACCATCGGCAAGCGTAAAGTCAGCCTTGATCCCAACGATATGGGTGTTCTTACGCGCGTATATAACGGCAAGACGGATGTTAAGGATACCTTTGCGGAGGCAGTTCGAAGGGGCGGGAAATCCGGATTTACTGCAGATGATGTAAACGAAGGTTCTGTTACGCTTAATATGAACAGCTTCACTGCAAGAATGGTGGATAAAAATGTTCTCTATGACACGAATGGAAATCCTGCGGCGAAGAATGTCACATTTGGCGGCTCCATTACTTTTGACGGCACTGATGAGGGAAACTATACGTTTGACAATTCATCGTTGGCGACTCTTACGGGAAAGATTACAATCACGCCCGCACCGCTCTATCTTACAATCCACAAGAAAACGGCAGCAAATAAAATCTATGACGGTACTGATGAGGTCAAAGATGCCGATATGCGGCAAAGCAAACCGAATATTGAGCTGAATAAAACCATCGCTGCCGGAACTACGGGCGAGATTATGAAGGATGACGGCGGTACGCAGGATACCGTCGACCTTGCCGCAACGGATGATCCGACCTATACGGATGACGCGGGCAATCAACAAATCCATGCGGGTACGCATAAGCTCCGCTATAAGAACGTCGGACTTCGCACGGACGGCGCATATGCGAATGATGCGGGGAACTATGAACTTTTCTACCGGGATGCGCAGTCGACAGAGAAGAAAGTCACAGGCGGCAACGTCTATCTCGATGGAAAAATCGTTCCGCGCGAGATTAAGACGGACGGCTTCAAGGTCTATAAAAAGAGCGACAACACGGAAGCCTCGGCGCAAAAGGTCTACGACGGCAACAATGAATATACGCTTGATACAACCAATCTCTATCTCTCTGCGAATGCCGGGGCAACGACGGACACAACGGGCATCGTTAGCCGTGATAAGGGGCATATTACCTTTGCACTGACGGGCGGGAAGGGTCAGTTCCGCAAATCCGACGGGACGACATCCACGAAGAACGTCCAAAGTGCGGCGAAGATCGCCTATAACGTGACCGGACAGTCGGACAATCCGACGGAATATCAACTCGGCGATTACTATGTCAAGATGAACTCGGTAGATACGCCGATTTCTAATACCTTTAATGCGCTGGGGGCGGGCAAAATCACGCCGAAGACCATCTCGGCAACGAAGAAGAATGATCCGATTACAAAAGTATATGACGCACTGGAACAGCATACGGACGGCAATCGGAACCCGATCACGGGTGACACACTCGTCACGCTGAGCGGTGTCGTCTCGGGCGATACGATAACGAATACGACAACGGCGACGTATGCCTCAAAGAACGTCGTCTATTCGGGCGGGGTTCCAGCGACGCAGAACGTGACCTATAACGTTGCCTTTTCGACTGCGAATGCGGATGAGGCGGACAACTATACGTTCGATACAACGCCCAATACGACGACCGTGACGCGGACGACGACGCTGACGGGCCTCGGCACAATCACGCCGCGCCCCGTGACGCTCACGTTCGGACCTGCGACGAAAATCTATGACGGGACGGCGACCAACACACAGACTACCCTGAGCACTATGAGCGACGGTACGACGGGCAACGCTGTGCTTGGCGCGGACGGCTACTCTACCGGGAATGTTAATCTCAACGGCGTGACCAGCCGCTTTGGCGACGGGTCAACCGAGGCGACCTTCCGGGCGAATAAAAACGCGGGCAGTCGTACGGTGGAGTATGCGGGCATCAACAATGCGCTCGGCGGGAACTATACGCTTGGCAGAAAACAGTACGGAACGGGAACAATCACGCGTCGCCGCATCGATCCGTCGGGCTTTCAGGTGCTTGACGAGCACGGACATACTGCCAATGCGACGAAGGTTTATGACGGCACGGCGGACTACAGCCTGCCGGGCAGGGCGTCGCTTGTGACGCCGCAGGCGTCCGGACCGAACGAAGGAATCGTATCCCGGGACTTTGGCAAGATCACGTTCCGGTTGAAGAACGGAACGAAGGGGAAGTTTACGAGCGATTCCGATGGGAACAATGCAACGTCACATGTCTCAGAGGCACAGTACATTGCCTATGACATCGTGGCGCAGACGTCGGATGCGACGAATAACCCGCTGACGAACTATACATTCGGTTCGTCGGGATCGCCGCGCGATCTCGAGACGGTCACCGACAACGACCCCGCCCACGCAACGGCGGCGGGGTCTATTACCCCTGCTGCGCTTAAGGCAGTGACGAAGGAGATCTCAAAGGTCTACGACGGCCTCACGGCGCATACGGACGGCAACCGTAACGTGAAGAAGGGCGACAGCATCGTCGACTTCACCGGATGGGTGTCGAGCAGCGACAAGAGGGAGAACACCTCGACCGCAGAATATGCGGATAAGAACGTCTCGCGCGACGCGAGCAAGAAGGGCGTTACCTATACGGCACAGCTCAAGGGGCAGTACGCCGACGACTATCAAATCGTGAACGACGCCAATACCGTTATCAGTACGTCGACCGGAATGGGCGCGAGCAAGACCGTTACGGCGAACCTCGGCTTGCAGGCGAACAAAGGAACGATCACGCCGCGCAAGCTGAAGATCACGATGGATGAGGTCACAAAGACATACGACGGAACCGTTACGAACGAGCGCAGTACGATTAGCCGCATCACCGACGAACCGTCTAGCTCCGTCATCGATCAAATCCTCGCGGGCGACAGCATTACAAAGGAATCACTCAACACCAAGTGGCAAGCGATACGCTCTGCAGGCGATGCCGGCAGCTCCTACGGGCATATAACAAGCGGCACATTCCGAGGAGATGCCAATGCAAGCAACGGCACGAAGCACGACGTTCGCTATACGAATATGGGGACGGCATTCCGCAATCAATTTAGCGCGGCTGAGGGCAACTATACCGTTGATGAGGATGCTTTCGGCAAGGGAACGATTACACGCAAGGCGATTGCTCCCGATAATTTTAAAATCGTTGACCGTCAAGGGAACGTGACGAACGCTACGAAGGTCTACGACGGCACGAGCGACTATGCGGTGCCGGAGGGCTGGCGACTCACGCCGTCCACGGGCGGCGGTACGGGCGTCATCGCGCAAGATGCGGATAAAATACGGTTCGGCATCGATAAGACGAAGGGCGCACACTTTACAACAACGGCGGGGACAGAGACGCCGAACGTTGCCGATGCAACGCGTGTCGCCTACAATATCAAAGCCACAACGGACGCGGGGGACGAGTACCTCCTCAAAAACTATACCCTCAACGGCAAGAATCTCGAGAGCGGGGAGGCGACCGCCTCGGGCGCAGGCTCGATCACGCGGCGTAAGCTGACCGTCGGACTCGTGCAGGATACCAATATCGACAAGGTGTACGACGGGACGAAGAACCTCGTCAATACACAGTCGCGGCATTGGAACGCGCTGACGGAGGGCGACGCACGCGGCAACGTGGCGTATGAGCGCGATGCAAAGGCGGAGAACAAGCTCGTTCGGACGGATGGATCGCACTTTGACATTAGTTCTTCCTACGCGGATAAGAACGTCCGGCGCGACTCCTCTGATAACGGCGTCAGCCAAAATATCACCTATAATATTAAGATCGCGGGCGGCAACTACACGCTCTCGGACGGCAATACGACTGTCGACGCGGAGGTCGGGCTGACGCTCCGCGCGACGGGCAAGATCATGCCGAAGGATCTCTCGGGATCGTTCAAGGAGATCACAAAGATTTACGACGGGACGAAGAATGTCGATCCCTCGAAAGTCGCGTTCAAAAACGGCGCCGTGGTCGATAGAGACAACGTGCGGCTCGGCAGTCATACCGAGGCGTTCCAAAGCGAGAACGTCCGCGGCGACGGCACGACGGCGAACATCGACGGCACGCCGCGCCGCAATTGGATCAACTACTCGAACCTCACGCTCGGCGGTGCGGACGCGGGGAACTATACCATTAGCAAAACCGCAAAGGGACTTGGCACGATCAATCCCTACGAGCTGAACCACGGTACGGTGAAGTTCGGCATCGACCGGGCGTCAAAGACCTACGACGGCAATAAGTCCGTTTGGAAGGGGACATCGAATCAACTCTCGGATGTGAAAGGCTATATCCGCAGCGCGACCGTCGAGATCAACGGGCACGACGTATCCGTCTTGGGCGATCTGAACCTCACGTCTGCGGAGTACGACTCGAAGGACGTGAACGGCGGCTGGTATGAAAATCGCGTGAAGTATAACTTCAGCTTCACAGGGACGAGCGGGAACTTCTCCCTCGGCGGCGCGCAAACACTCGAAAAGCTTGGCGACGGCGAGATCAAGCGCAAGGATGTCACGGCGACGGTACGCGGCGCGCTCACGAAGACCTACGACGCGACGAAGGACGTGCTGAATGTGGCGAAGGATGCGAACCGCAAGACCGTCGCATCCGGCGACGATCTCGTCCGGCTCGAGGGGCTCGTGAACGACGGTGCGCAGAACAATACGACGGCAGTTTACGATAACAAGAACGCCGGCACAGGCAAGAATGTGACCTACAACATCGGCATCGATGGGGCGCACGCGGCGAACTACCGCGTCGTCGATGCGGCAAAGAACGAGATCACAGCCCCGGTTACGACGGGCGGCAATACGATTACGAAGCGCAAGGTCGATCTCACCTTTGCCGATGTGCAGAAAAAATACGATACCACAGCGACGAACACATCCGTGACGGCGTCTGTTTCCGCTGCCGACGCGGCGGTGCTGAACCGCGATCGCCCGGGCTTCGCGGCCGGCAACAACAAACTCACAGGACTGACGGGCATCACGAGCGAGTACGGTACGGGCACGGGCGACGCGTTCGTCGCCGACCCGAACGCGGGGCGCAAGACCGTCCGCTACCAAGGGACTGCCGCCGCGATGAACAGTCTGCTCGCGGGCGATGCGGGGAACTATGAGTTCACCGATCCCGGCTTCGGTGCGGGCGACATTACGCGCATCCGCATCAATCAGAGCGACTTTACGTTCAACATCGATCCCGCGGTGAAGGAATACGACGGCACGAAGAATGTCGTTTGGACGGATCCCGTGACAAAGAAAACGTACGGTGCGGAGAAATATTTCCGTTCGAGTACATTCAAGCTGAACGGCGTGGATACGCCTGTCAATCCGGACGATATTAAGCTGAACAAGGCGGAGTATGACGATCTGAACGCCGCCAAGGCGCGGAATGTGGACTATGAGTTCACGCTCAACGATAGGAATTTTGACATCGTGGGCGGCAGTGTGCTCAAGCGCCGGACGAGCGGCAGGATCACGCCGCGCGACCTCACGACGAAGCTCCCGCAGCACATCGTCAAGGAGTACGACGGCAAGGACACGTTGACGCATGAGAGCCACGAGTATGTGGAGGGCGTTGCGCGGGATAACCTGACGACCATCGTGGAGCGCGACAAAGGCAAAATCAGCCTCGATGTGAAGGGCAAGTACCGCAGCAAGGACGCGACCGTCGATACGCGTGCGGAGGCAGAGGCACGGACGGCGGGCGGCATCGGCGTCGACTACGAGCTGACGCTGACGGGCGACGATGCCGATCGTCTCGCGAACTATACCATCGGCGGGCATCCGACGAAGGGGACGGCGACGGGGACGGCGGATATTTACCGCAAGACGCTGACGGTCGACGTTACCGCGCGCAAGGACAAGGACTACGACGGCACCGCCGCGACGCTGGGCCTCTCGGCGGGCGACGTGACGATCACGGGCGGATTCGTCGCGGGCGAGAGTTTCACGCTCGATCAGGGTGCGGTGAACCAAATCCACGGCGAGTACCTCGATACGAACGGCAATGCGGACGCGAACGTCTCGCGCGATGCGGCGGGGAACGTCGTGGACAAGGGGATCTCCTACCGCGGCTTTAACAATGCGTTCAAGGATCTCGCGCTGCGCAATCCCTATGCGAAGAACTATGTCGTCGCGGACGACCGTCGGACGTATAGCGCAGACGAGCACAAGGGGCGGATCAACCCGCTCGGCATCAATGCGGACAATATGAAGTTCACGTTCAAGGACGCAACAAAGATTTATGACGGTACGACGGCGGTCAAGCATGGCGAGAGCGCCGCGCCCGCCGATGTGAAGAAGTACCTCGACAGCGCGAAGATCAAAATCGGCGGGAACGATGTGACCATCGACAACCGCTATTTCAACATCGACGCGGCGGGGACGCACTACGACAACAAGAACGTACAGGGCGGCGCAAAGCACGACGTGACCTATGCGATGACGTATACGGGCGGCGGCAACTTCACCGTAAAGGAGGGGGCGGCGCTGACCGGCAAGGGCGCGGGTTACATTACGCGCAAGGGCATCACGGCGCAGGCAAACGGTGCGCTGACGAAGGTGTACGACGCGACGACGGGCGTCTATGACGCGGGCGATACGAGCATCAAGACGTATCTGAAATCCGACACGAACCGCCGCAGCCCCGTAACGAAGGGCGACTCCCTCGTCACGCTGAAGGGACTCGTGGACGACGCGGTGAACGAGACGACGGCGGAGTACGATTCGAAGTACGTCGGTACGGATCGCCGCGTGACGTACCGTCTCGGACTCGACGCCGCCCATGCGGACAACTACGAGTTCGTCGATGAGAACGGAAATGCGCTCGCGCGGAATGAGATCTCTACGGATAACAACGAAATCACGCGGCGCACGCTCAATATTTCCTTTGGAAAGGTCGGCAAGACCTACGATACGACGGCGGACAACAAGGACGTGCGCGCGTTCGTGGATGCGGACGATGCGAAGGTGCTCGCGCGCGACGGCATGACCGTTGCGGACGGGCGGCTCACACAGCTCGACGGGTCGAACATCCGCAGCCTCTACGGCAAGCGCGATCGGGCAAAGGATACCTTTACCCCGAACCCGAACGCGGGCGAGAAGGACGTACGCTACGCGGACATCAACCGCACCGTACGCAGCAAGCTGAGCGCGGGCGCGCAGGACAACTACGAGATCGCCGATGTCGGCTACGGCACGGGGACGATCGAGAAGGCAATGGTCTCGCACGGCGATTTCAACTTCCGATTTGACCGTGCGGTGAAGGAATACGACGGCACGGCGGACGTCAAGGATGCGAAGAAGTATCTGCGGACGGACGGCACGCAGCCGAACCACAGCACTGTGCGCCTGAAGGGGGCGGACGGCGTTGTGCGCGAATACGCGCTGCCGGAGGCGGACGTCGAGTCCATGACAGGCGTCTATACCGGCGGTGTGGATGCGTCGACGGCGAACAATCCTGTGCAGTACGGCATCGATCTCAACGTCAACAACTACAGCTTCAGCGACGGTGTCGGACGCTACCGTGACGCTGGGACGGTCGGCGAGGGTCTCATCAATCGCCGCCGCATCGTCGCCGATACGTCGAAGCTCGCGCCGACCAAGACCTATGACGGGAACAACCGTATCGTCGGTGCGGCACGCGACGCGGAGGGCAATCTCATCCGGAATACGGACGGATTGGTTCACTTTAAGCAATACGGTACCGGGGACGCCGGCATCGTCGACCGCGACAAGAACGGCGAGCATATCATGAACCGCACGGAGGCGGCGTATGTCGATAAGAACGTCGCGTGGGAGGACTATGCGGCGGGCAAGGTTCAGAATAAGGCGGTGGATTATAAATTCATCCTCTCGGGCGAGCGCGAGCGTCTCGATAACTATGAGCTCGTCGATGAGGGCGGTAACGCCATCGGCACGCGCAATCTCGTGGGGACGGAGCTGACGCACGAGACGCGCGGCGAAGGGCGCATCAACCCCGTGGACATCACGCTGAAGGCGGAGGAAAAGACCATCTGGATCAACGACGGTCTGCCAAAGCCCGAGGATTACAAGGGAACGCCGATGGGACGCGGCTATGAGACGGGCGTGGGCGGCGAAGCGCTCCCCGGCACGATCTCCTATGATTCGCCGAATGCGCGTCTGCGCTGGGGCGACTATGCCATCAACGGGACGTATACGCCGGCGGTCGGCGACACCGTTTATCGGAACTATCGCTTCCGCCAAGCCCCGGGGAACGCCACCGCGCTGCATGTCGGACCGTATATTCCCGATGCCAACTATTACAACATCATGGCGCAGAATAAGATGATCCCCGACGAATACGCGTATGAGAACGCCTCCCTCGACCGCCGCAGCAATTTCGGCAGACGCGCCGAGGCAGCGGTGGAGTATACCGATCCTGCGCTCAACTCGATGCAGGACGGCAAAAATGTCCGTACGCCGGACATCTATGCAACGGATGATGCCGTGTTTGCGCTGATGGATCAGGTTTTTGGATAAAATTAAATTTACATGGAACAGCGGAGCTTCTGCCCATATGTGTGCAGCAGCTCCGCTTTGCTTTACAAAGACCGATTTTCCAACTATAATGGAGATAATTATTCTCTTTTGGGTGTAGCTTTTCTTAATCCCGATGAATTGGAAAGGAGCGGTCTATGCTGACGCGTGATATATTGGAGCCGTATACGGAAATTTTGATGAAGCACGATCTGTTTGAGGGGATTCCCGCAGAGGCACTTCCCAATTTGCTGAATGCGCTTGGTGCGGAGATCAAGCGATATGCCGCGGGGCAGAACATCATGCGGATGGGGCGTGCGCCGATCGTGACGGGCATCATCCTCGCGGGGGCGATTGAGGTGTCCTTCCTCAACGAAAATGCAGATCAGATCGATATGAATATATTCGAGGCGGGTAAAAGTTTCGGCGAGACGATGGAGGGCGCCGACCTCTCCGAGAGCCGCATGTTCGTCAAGGCGATTCAAGATGCAGTCATTCTGCGCCTGCAGTTCCGCCGCCTCTATGAAAAGCCTGCCTGCGAGGATCCGCATCTCTGGCGGTTCACACTTAATATGCTGCGGCGCATCTCGGCAAAGGGGATCTTCTATCAGCATAAAATTCGAATCATGGGGCAAAAGAGCATCCGCGCAAAACTCAGCGTCTATTTGCAGGAAGCGCCGCGCGATGCGGACGGCGCGGTGCAGCGCGATATGAATCAGACGCAGCTCGCACGTTACCTCGGCGTGGAGCGGAGTGCACTCAGCCGTGAGATGAGCCATCTGCGCGAGGAGGGAGCCATTGATTACGATCGAAAGACGGTGTGGGTGCGGGATGAAGACTTTTTAGCGTTGTGAGAAAGAGACCAAATAGTTCTATGGATATGAAAGCTGAATTTCTGCGTATTATGCGTGCGCAGACTGATATGGCGATTGCAACAAGTGTTGAGGGGCAGCCGAACGTACGGATCGTGAATTTTTATTTTGACGACGCTGTGGGCATCCTATATTTTTCAACATTTAAGGACAATGACAAAGTACGAGAAATGTCTGAGAATCCGCATGTTGCATTCACAACCGTACCGCATGAAGGGAACGAGCATGTAAAGGCAAAGGGACTTGCAAAGATAAGTGCACGCAGTATTTTTGATGTTGCCGAGCGTTTTATAGAAAAGATTCCTGATTATGCATCGACGATAGAATATGCCGGAGATTCACTTATCGTCTATGAAGTGAAATTTGACGAAGCACTAGTGACGTTGGACTTCGAGCATATTGAGACCATTCGGCTATAAAAAAATCCCGACGGAGATTCTGCCGTCGGGATTTTCTATCTGATTCTTAAATTATTTTACACCATCTCTTCGGGATGGAATACCTCGTCGAATTTTTCGGCGGTGAGGAAACCGAGGGCGACGCAGGCTTCTTTGAGGCTGATGTTCTCGTCGAATGCCTTGTGCGCGGTCTTGGCGGCGTTCTCATAGCCGATGTACGGGTTGAGGGCGGTGACGAGCATGAGAGAGCGATGAAGGTTTTCGTGCATCTTCTCACGGTTCGCCTTGATGCCGACGGCACAGCGGTCGTTAAACGACTTCACGGAGTCGGTAAGGAGGCGCGTCGACTGCAGGAAGTTGTAGATGATGACGGGCATGAACACATTGAGTTCGAAATTGCCCTGCGATGCGGCAAAACCGATCGCGGCGTCGTTGCCCATGACCTGCACGGCGACCATGGTGACGGATTCGCACTGTGTTGGGTTGACCTTGCCCGGCATGATGGAACTGCCCGGTTCGTTTGCGGGGATCGTGATCTCGCCGAGTCCGCAGCGCGGGCCTGCCGCGAGCCAGCGGATGTCGTTCGCGATCTTCATCATGTTGGCGGCAAGCCCTTTGAGTGCGCCGTGGGCAAAGACGACGGCATCCTTGCTCGTGAGGGCGTGGTATTTGTTCGGTGCGGTGACGAATTTCTTGCCCGTCAGCTCGCTTGCCGCCTGTGCGACGGCGGTGTCAAATCCCTTTGGCGCGTTGAGTCCCGTGCCGACGGCGGTGCCGCCGAGGGCGAGTTCGTGGAGGAAGGGGAGCGACGCTTTGAGCTGTTTCTTCGACTCTTCGAGCATGGCGAGCCAGCCGCTGATCTCCTGCGAGAAAGAGATGGGCACGGCGTCCTGCAAATGGGTGCGCCCCGTCTTGACGATGCCTTCGTTCTCCTTCATCAGGCGGCGGAAGGTTTCGGCGAGGAGGTCGATGCTCGGGAAGAGGTGATCCTCGATGGCAATGACCGCGGCGATGTGCATGGCGGTCGGGAATGTGTCGTTCGAGCTCTGCGACATGTTGGAGTGGTCGTTCGGGTGAAGGATTTTCTCGCCCGCGATTTCGTTGCCGCGGTTCGCGATGACCTCGTTGACGTTCATGTTCGACTGCGTGCCGCTGCCCGTCTGCCACACGGCGAGGGGGAAGTGCTCCGCGAGTTTGCCGGCGATGATCTCGTCGCACGCCGCTTTGATGGCGCCCAGACGCTTGTCGTCGAGTTTGCCGAGCTTGTTGTTCGCGATGGCGGCGGATTTTTTCAGGATGCCGAACGCGTGGATGATTTCGGCAGGCATCTTTTCAATGCCGATGGGGAAATTTTCAAAACTTCGCTCAGTCTGCGCCGCCCAATATTTGTCGGCAGGGACCTTGACTTCTCCGAGGGAATCGTGTTCGATACGGTACTCCATTTGGATTGTCCTCCTTATCAGAACGTGAGAGAAAACTGTACTGTGAAAATTATAACACAATCGGCAGAAAATGAGAATATTTATCCTGTTGAAATTTTTTGGAGGATCTGTTTTGTGAGGAGACCGACGGCGAGTCCGGTGAGGATGCCTGCGATGCCGAGCACGGGGGCGTAGATGAAGAGAGCGTCCGTTTGCATTACGGCGGCGGCGACGGCGAGCTGTCCCATGTTGTGCAGGAAGCCGCCCACTGCGCTGATGCCGACGATGGAGAGCTGCGTGCGCGCCTTCAGCAGTGCCATTGCGGCAAAACTCAGGACTCCTCCCGCGAGACTGTAAAGCATCGGTGCGATACCGCCGCCGAAGAAGGAGGCGAGCAGGATGCGCAGGAGGAGGACGAGGAATGCGTCGCGCATGTGCGGCAGGGTATAGAGCGCGACGAGCGTGACGAGGGCGGCGAGCCCGAGCTTTGCGCCCGGGACGGGCAGCGGCAGGGAAATCAATCCCTCAAGGAGAAATAGGATGAGGGAGAGCGCGGTGAGAAGGGCAATGCGTGCGGCGATGCGGAGATCCATCATATTATTTCACTTCGATGAGGAGTTTGTGCGGGAGGCAGGCGATGACGTCGCCCTTTTTTTCAGCTTTGCCGGTCTTGACACAGACGAGGTCGGGGCAGTCCGCGTCCACGACGGCGATTGTTTCGTCCTCAATGCGGATCGTATTCGTGCCGTGTTCGTCCGCGACGACGATTTCCTCCGTGCCGCGGTGTCCTGTCAGCGGGATGTCGTAGAGCTGTTTTCCGTCCTGCGTGACGACAGCATGAAGCGGCGCACTACTCTCACGCGGCGTAAGCAGAGCTGCGGCGCCGGCGCAGACGAGGAGAAGTGCGGCGATGAGGATGAAGTCTCTTTTCTGCATAAAATTGCCTTGCCTTGACGAATGTTTTCAATCACAGTACAATAGAGTGATATTCTATCAGGTTAAATGCCTTTGCTCAGCTCCCGCTGCCAATAGGCGAGATCGGGTTCACTGAGCGGCAGATCGATCGTCTGCCCGTTGTCGTAGTAAAAGCGCAGGCGCACGCCCGCGGCGCTGCGTATGGCGGGGAGCGCAGCGCGCGGCAGCTCGGCGAAGAGCTTGTTCTCATTTTTATAGGGGCTGTCCGCGCCCGGGGTGGGGCGCGGCGTGTATTTCGTTGCGGCTTTCATCTCCCATGCGCTGCCGTCGGTGTAGAGCACGACGTCCGGCAGCAGCTGCGCTGTGTCGTAACGGTAATCCCATAGTGCGAGCGTCGCACCCTCAAGCCGTCCCTCGCCGGTGTAGGAGGCTTGAAAGTCAATGCGGGCATAGGCCGAGAGGCTGCGCGCCGTGCGGTGGTCGACGCGGTACGTGTAGGAAAGTCCAAAGATGCCGATGAGGATGGCGAGCAGTGCGACGAGAGTCACGAGACGAAAGAATACGGTCTGCATCGGCGCCTCCTTTTGAAAATGAGTTCAGCGTATTATAACACAGGGGGCGGCGCTTTGTCAGCAGAGCGCGGAGAAAGAAAGAGGGATACAGTGTGGCGGTCAAATTATTTGTATCGGATCTTGACGGGACGATGCTGCCGAGCAGGAGCGCAGTATCACCGGAAAATATTGCGGCGGTGCGCCGTGCGGCTGAGGCAGGTGTTGTCGTAACCATCGCGACGGGGCGCATGTTCGAGGCGGCGCTGCCCGTTGCCGAGGCGCTTGGTCTCGATGTGCCCATCATCTCCTACAACGGCGCGCTGATTAAAAGCCCGAGCGGACGCGTCTATGAGGAGCACACGCTCGACGCGCAGCTCGCGCGCGACATCATCTCGTTCTGCCATGCGCGCGACTGGTATATCCAAGAGTACAGCGGCGGCCGGCTCCGCTATGAAAAGGCGTGCGATGAGTCGCGTGCCTATGAGGCATCGCAGGGCGTGCCGGGAATTGCCGTGGGGCGCGCTGGGATGCTCGAGCACGCGGCGGGCAACTGCAAGCTGCTTCTTGCAACGCAGGGGCGCGAGATTACGATCGCACGCGCGGAGGAGATCGCGGAGGCGTTCGGCGCGCAGGTCGACGTGACGCGCTCGGCGGATACGCTCATCGAGATCGTGCCGAAGGGCATCTCCAAGGCGACGGCGCTCCGCACACTCGCGGCAAAGCTCGGTATCCCCGCCGAGGAGACCATGGCGATCGGCGACGCATACAACGATCTGCCGATGCTCGAGGCGGCGGGCAAGAGCATTGCGATGGGCAACGCGTTCCCCGAGGTGAAGGAAGCCACAGACTACGAGACACTGACCTGTGCGGAGAACGGGCTTGCCGCCGCGATCTACGCCTATGTGCTCGGCATGGGGGCGGATGCGCCCATACCGCTGCCAAAGAGGGATATATAACGGCGTACGAACGATTTGAAGAACGCAGTTCAATTTGATATGTGAGGTGATACGAGATGCGTGAGAAGAAGGCAAAGTCCGCAGAGAAGTTCCGCCCCGTGATCATTACGGGCATGTCGGGCGGGGGGAAAACGCTCGCAGCGCGCTATATGGAGGATCTCGGCTATTTTTGCGTAGATAATCTGCCGCCGGTCTTTATTCCGAAATTCATCGATCTCTGCCGCGAAACGCACGGGCAGATCAGTCGTGCCGCTATCGTTGTGGATACGCGCAGCCGCGAGTTTTTTGATGCGTTCGTGCAGATCCTCGACGAACTCGACGCAGGGGATATTTCCTATGAGCTCCTCTTCATTGAGGCGTCGGACGACGTGATCATTCGCCGCTATAAGGAGACGCGCCGCCCGCATCCCTTGGCACCCGAGGCACGCATCTCCGAGGGGGTCACGCGTGAGCGGCAGCAGCTCGCCCCCGTGCGCGAACGTGCCACACAGATAGTCAATACGTCGAAGCTGCGCAAGACCGAACTGCGCGAGATCATCAGAGAGCATTACGATACGCCGGGCGGCGATACGGAGCTGACGGTGACGGTGCTCTCGTTCGGGTTCAAATACGGCGTGCCGCTCGATGCGGATCTCGTCTTTGACGTGCGCTTCCTGCCGAACCCGTTCTATGTGGACAATCTGCGGAGCAAGAGCGGCACCGTGCCGCAGGTCGCATCCTACATCGAGTCATGGGACGTGACGCAGAAATTCGAGCGGCACCTCGACGATATGATTGACTTCCTTCTTCCTCAGTATGAGAAGGAGGGCAAAAGTCAGCTCGTCATTGCTGTCGGCTGCACGGGCGGGATGCACCGCAGCGTCTTTATCGCAAAGCATCTCTACGACCGCATCAAGAGCCGGTACGACGTGCGTCTGGAGCACCGCGATCTCATGAAAAACGAGGTGCAGGAACACGTGAGCGAGGGGTAAGTCATGCATCTCATGAAATGGCTGTACCCCGGCATCGGGTTCAAACGCTGGCTGTTCGCATTCGCGCTCGGCACGATCTGCGTCAGTCTCGGCGTCGCCCTCGTCTTTAACTATCAGTATCTCGACGCGATTGAAGAGGCGATTTTCCGATTCGTCTACACATGGCAGGGCAGCTACGACTATATGTTCACGGCGATTGCGGGTGCCGGGCTTTTTGTCGTCGGCAGCATCCTCATGCTCGTCGCGATGCGGCGCGTCATCCGCGCCATCATCACTGCGCTCATGCCCGAGGGGGCGTCCGCACGGCTCGTGGATCTCGTCTATGAAAAGACGCGCCTGAGCCGCGGCCCCACTGTTGCTGTCATCGGCGGCGGGCACGGACTCTCCGTGCTCCTGCGCGGCATCAAGGAGCTGACGAGCAATGTGACTGCCATTGTCACGGTCGCCGACGACGGCGGTTCCTCGGGGCGTCTGCGCGAGGAGCTCGGCATCATCCCGCCCGGCGATCTCAGGAACTGTCTCGTCGCGCTCGCGGACACCGAGCCGCTGATGGAAAAACTCTTTCAGCACCGCTTTGAGGGACGCAGCGACCTCGCGGGACATAGTTTCGGCAATCTCTTCCTCGCGGCGATGGCCGAGGTTACGGGCGACATGGAGACGGCGCTCAAGGAGTCGTCGAAGGTTCTCGCGGTCAAGGGGCGTGTGCTCCCCGCATCCAAGGAGTCCGTGCGTCTCGACGCGATCCTCGAGGACGGGACGGTCGTCGAGGGCGAATCGCACATCCCCGAGGTACCGGGGCGCATTCGCAGCGTGCGGCTTTTTCCGGCGGATGCCGCGCCTGTGGCATCCGCGCTCGAGGCGATCCGCACGGCGGACGCCATCGTGCTTGGTCCCGGCAGTCTCTACACGAGCATCATGCCGAATTTGCTCATCCGCGGCGTGGCGGAGGAGCTGCGAAAAAGTCGCGCGCTCAAAATCTACATCTGCAACGTTATGACGCAGCCCGGCGAAACGGACGGATATACCGCGTCCATGCACGCGGAGGCGATATTAAAGCACGCGGGGCGCGGATCCATCGACTTTATGCTGGTCAACAATGCGCCCATTTCGCCCGCGCTCCGGGAAAAATACGCGGCGCAGGGCATCTATCCCGTCCGTGTGGACGAGGATGCGATCAATGCCCTCGGCATCGGTTTTGTCGGGGCGGACATTGTGAACCAGTCGGATGCCGTGCGGCACGATCCGGATAAGCTCAGCCGGAACATCATGCGCATGATCTACGACTTCCGGGTGCAGTGACATGCCGTCGTTTGCATCGGATGTCAAAAATGCGCTCGCACGCACGGATGAGCAGCGCAGCTGCTGTCGGACGGCGGAAATAGCCGCTCTTCTCCGTATGGGAGCGTCCGCCCGGACGGAGGGAGGAGGGCAGGGGCGCGGTCTGCGGTTCGAGGCGGCGAGTGCCGCCGTAGCGCGACGCGTGATCCGGCTCCTGCACAATATGGACGCCGCGATCGAGACATCGGTCGCACAGGAGCGCACGCCGCAGCTCCGCCGCCGCACCTATATCGTCAACATCGCCGCAGGCGCATCCGTGACGCCGCTGCTCACGCAGCTCGGCTTCCTCGAGGAGGGAGAATTGCGTGCGGGGACGGACATGGCGCTCTTGCGGAAAAAATGTTGCCGTGCCGCCTATCTGCGCGGTGCGTTTCTCGGCGGCGGGAGCGTGAACCGCCCCGAGGCGAGCTGCAATCTCGAACTCAAGGCGCGGAGCGAGACAATGGGGCGTGCGCTTCATACGCTGCTGCGCCGCATGGGCTTTCCTGTTAGAATGACGGATCGGCGCGGACTTTACGTCGTCTATCTCAAAGAGGGTGACGCCGTGATGGACTTCCTCTCGCTCATCGGAGCGGAGGAGGCGGCGGAGGAGATCGAGGTCGCGCGCAACGTGAAAGAGGTGCGCGCGCAGGTCAATCGCCTCGTCAACGTCGAGATGGCGAATGTCCGACGTGCCGTGGACGCCGCTGCCGAACAGCGCGCGGCGATTGAGCGTCTTGCGGCGGCGGGGCGCATCGAAACACTGCCCGAGGAGCTGCGCGAGACCGCCGAGATGCGACGCGCGCATCCGGAGATCAGCATGGCGGAGCTGGCGGCGCTCTGCCACATCAGTAAACCGGGGATGAACCATCGCCTGCGCAAACTGCGCGCGATGGCAGAGGAGGTATAAAATTTGGGAAAGACAATTCGGCGGCTGCTGACGCTGCCGCTGTGGGCGCTGCTCGGACTCTTTGCGTGGCTCATCACGGCGCCGCCGCCCGCAGGATTTCCCATCCTCGAGTACCATATGGTGACCGAGGAGGTGCGTCCCGGCGCAGAGCCGTATGTCGTGCCGCCCGCGGAGTTTGCCGCACAGCTCGACTATCTCCGCCGCGAGGGATATACGACAATCACCCCGCAGGACTATGCGCGCGCGCGCAAGGGCAAGCAGGTACTGCCGGAAAAGCCCGTCATCCTCTCTTTTGACGACGGCTATGAGGACAATCACCGCGTGATCCTGCCGATGCTCGACGAGCGCGGTATGAAGGGCGTGTTCTACATCGTGACGAACGACATCGGGCAGCCCGGCTATATGACGTGGGACAATCTGCGCGCACTCGAGTCGCACGGCATGGAGATCGGCAGCCACACGGCGAACCATATCCCGCTGACGACGCTGACGCGCGAGCAGCAACTCGATGAGATACGCCTCTCAAAGCTCCTGCTCGAGTGGAACGGCATGAAGACAATCTATAGCTTTTCCTATCCGAACGGATCGTATGACGATGTGATCGTCGATATGCTCGCCGAGGAAAACTATCTGACGGCGGTCACGGGCGAGGCGGGGCTGAATACGATGGAGACGAATCCGTACCGTCTGCGCCGCATCAATATTCCACCGCCGCATTTTGGGCTGTGGGAATTCCGCCTGCGGCTCTTTAAGGGGGAGCTCGCGGCACGATTGGAGACGCGCATGGCAGAGCTGCCGGAGGGCGTTCGGCAGAATGTGCAGGACGCGATCTATTTGCTGAGGAGATCATAAAACGGAATCATTGGAGGAAGGAAATCAAGAGAGTATGAATAAGGGAATTGTGTGGAAGGGAATCTTAGGGATCTCGGCGCTTTGTGCCGCGCTGCTCTTCCCGGCGGCGCGAAGCGCACAGGCGCATCCAACCGGAGGGACAACGGTTGTGCGGGAGCGCGGCGCGGCGGAAGGGGGCATTCGCAGCCGTGTTGCCGCAATCCTCGGCGATAACGGGATCCCTGCGCAGCGGATTGCGCAGCAGGCGTCGCGCATGATGCACCGGTGGGAAGTGGAGTCGCACGATACGGGCGGGACGCTGCTCTTTTCGGACAGTCCCGAGTATGTCAAAGAGACGGGGATTCTCTACCGTGATACCGTGACGGGAGCGGCGCGCGTTCTTTACTATCATCTGAACGATACTGCAACGCCGAAGAAAGTGGCGGTCGTGCTCGAGACGGAGGCGGATCTCGCTGTCGTTTCGGTGACACGCGGTGCAGCGAGTGCGCCGAGCATCGACTATCTGCGCGTGGGTAAGGCGACACAGATCGGCTATTTTGATACGCACGAGATGAGCGAGCGTATCCATGTGACGAAGGAACGCCCGCGTCTCCTTGCACCTGCGATGGATGAAACGATTTTGAATCCCGGAGAATTGGTTTACGGGGTATATGATTTCGACGCGAGTGCCCCCGTGCGGGTCTCTGTCATCATGTACGGTGCGGACATCGATCCCTTTGCCTTTCTGCGTACGGCGCGTGTGCTGCCGCGTGACGAGGTGGCGCTGCGCGGAACGTTCCAAGGAATGAACCGCATCGTCACCTCGCAGCGGATCTATCACCCCGGACGTGACGGCGCAGTGTATTTCCCCATCGGGGACAATCTGCACGATACGTACCTTGCCGGGGTCGACGCGACGGACGGCGCGCCTGTCGTGAACTACGGCAACTATGGTCTGCTCTATCAAATCAATATCCCGACGATGGGCAGGGAACGTACGCGGTATTTCCTCAGCCCGCTCGGCGGTGTTTACGCGGGCGCGATGCGCGCACAGAGCGGCAGGCGAATGCGCCTCATCGAGACGCCCGCGCACCGTGCGTATTTTGGCGATCAAACCGTTCCCGAGCCGGAGAATGTGGCGCGCGCCCGCGAGGAGGGGCTGCTCTTTCTGACGCAGCACACGGAGCTTGCCGATCTCGGTTCGTACGAGAGCGACCGCCCCGTGCAGTTCGAATACTCGCCGCCGGGCGCGTCAAATCTGCCCGTCAACATTATCTTAATGCCGGAAAAATAGGCGGAGAAAATTTCGCAGGCAGGAAGGTTTTTTTCACTTTGCGTTGAATTAAAACCATAGCAAACAATGCCGTAGGGAATCATTCATACCGGGTGATCAGGGAGGAAGTAAAATATGGCAGAAGAGACGAAGATTGACCATGAGCGGCTGCTGACGGCGATCGAACAGATTGCGACGTCGACACAGACCGTCTATGAGGCGATCGAGCAGGTTGCAAAGAGCGCGACGGAGCTCGCGACGGCAGGGCAGGAGTCGGTGAAGCAGGCAAAGTTCCTGCAGGAGCGCAATGCCGATACGATCAAGGTCATTGATTTCATCACGAACATCGCCGGACAAACGAACCTCCTCGGTCTGAATGCCGCGATTGAGGCAGCGCGTGCGGGCGAGCAGGGACGCGGGTTCGCCGTCGTCGCCGAAGAGGTGCGCAAGCTCGCGGAGCAGTCGCGCGAAGCGACCGAGCGTATCCAGGTTACGCTGAACGAGATGAACCGTGCCGTTGAGGACATTTCGAAATCCATCGAGACGACCGGCTCCATCAGCGAAGAGCAGGCGGCATCCACGCAGGAGATTACGGCAAATCTCTCACAAGTGACGAAAGCCGCGGACGAGCTCAAGGCATACATTAAGACGCTGGCGTAAAGTGCATATAAAAACCTCCCGATGCGGACGTACCGCACGGGAGGTTTTTTGCGCATATTATTTTTCGTCTTATTTTTTCTTGCGCTCTTTGACGCGTTCTTTTGCTGCCTTTTCGCGTGCCTTTACCTTGTCGTCAAGTTTTTTCTGCTGCTGATGCTTGGCATAGTCGACGCCCATGCCCGCGAGCTTGTGCTTGATGGTCATGATGGGATGGCGCAGGAGCATTCCGCGCTGCGTGCCCTGCATGATGGTCAGGAATTCCTGCGTCGCCTTCGCGCCGAAACATGGGCGGTCGCAGCGGTCGCAGATCGGCTTTGTAATGCCGTAGGGGCAACGGTCGATCTTCGTAAAGACGGTTGCGAGCAGCGCCGTGCAGCGCGGGCAGAGCTTGCTGCCGTTCTTCTCGTGATGCTTGCCGCAGTAAATGCCGAAGGTTTTGCGGATGTTTTCCTTTTCCTTCGGGATGTTGTTCTTAATTTCGGGCGGTTTGCGCTTCGGGAGGAAGCGTGAGAATATGCTCATTCGGAATCACCTATGCTTTCGTTTATCTTCTGCGCATGCGCGCTTTTCTCTCCATTTTGTCATTTTACAGATTTTTTTAGAAAAAAGCAAGAGCGACAAATCTGTTTCCATTGTGTGAGTATGATTGACAAGTGTTCACACATTTGTTAGGATAAACCGTATTCTATTTGGATTTGTGTATTTGGGGAAACGCGTGACGCGGGAGGGCTGCATGGAAAATGTCTACGCTTTGGTCAAGCGTTTCTACGGCGAACATGGGCGTGTGAACATCTTTGTGCCGAGACCGCTGGTCGAGCGCTATTTGCGTGCGTCGGCGTGGAAAGGGAGGAGCAGCGAAGAGCTGTGCATTGACTGGTACTGCATCGAGGATTTCCTGATATGCATTGCACGGCGCAGCGACGAACTTGCGCGTCTGTTTATCCGCATTGACTATCTTGCGCTTTTTTTTCGCTATGCTGAAAAACATATTGACCGGCGTCCCTTAAAGTGCCATGTGGAGGATTATTTTGCGCGTATGCGTGCATTCCTCACTTACCTTGAGGAAAACGGGGACTATGAGATCGATATGGCGGAGCCGGATGCGGATCTTGAGGAGTTCTATATCACAGGGCGATTTCGCCTGCCGCCGCGTGTCGAATGGGAGGAGATCGAAGGGCTGACGCTCGATGATATCGAAGAGGATGAGCGTATGGAGATGGACGAGCTGAATCTCCAGCTCAATGACCTCCTGCACAAGATCGGCGAGTATTTTAGGCGTCCTCCGTATCAGCTTGATATCGGACGCGCCGCCATGATCTATACGGGCGATCTCTACGATATGAGCGCTTATGAACACGCTTCCGAGGAGGAAAAGGAAACTTTCTGGCTGCGGTTTTGGGATTTTTTCTTCTTCGACTACCATTTGATCGCTACCGATGAGACGCCTATTGAGCATTACAGCGAGCAGGAATGGGATAAGCTCGATTACGACGAGCGTGAGATTATACAGGATCTTCTTGCCGCGCGCTTTGCAGTACTTGCCGTAACGGAAGAGTACGATGAATACATTGTCTGCCGTGACATGCTTCGTAATGAGGAGATCATCCTGCCGCATCCGGGGATCCCGGGGGCGCTCAGTCGAACGATTTTGTTCGGGCATATTTGTGACGAGGGGGTGATGATGCTCAACTACATCACGTCGATTCCTGCGAGCAAGCGGCTTCAGCGGCGTATCAGCGAGACGATTCAACGCGAATTTGAGCTCTTTTGTATGCAGAAAAAGTCTGCCGATATAGATGAATTTCTCCTGCGAGAGGCTGCACTCGTGCGGCATACCATCCACGTACTCTCTTCAAGGGCACAGCTCGATGTGCTTCCGCAGCGTGCATTGCCTCCACAGATCGACCGTCCTGCCGCTGAACGGGATCGCTGGAGCGAGGAGCTCACCGTGCTTCGTGCCGTGTCGGAAAAACTTGGGTTCAGTCGTTACGCACAGGAGCTGATGGGGAATCTGTTCCGTGACTATGCGCATATTGTCGGGAGGCATGCAGAAAAACCGGAAGTCCTGACGGCGGTTATTTTCCTTTTTGCCGACATCAACAGCATCGACCTGACACATATAGAAGAACTGTACCGCGTATTTGGCTCAAATAAGAAGAGCGTCAATGCGGCAATCACTCGTATCCGGGAGACGATAGGGTGCGTCTCGTTTGATCCGCGGTATCTCGGTGAGGAAGGGTTCGTTACGATGCTCTACAGTGTAGTGGATCGGAAATCAAGGGATCATAGATCATGAGTTGAGTCGTGATCACCGATTGCGCTGTGAGAGAACGAAAGCAAAGCTATATTCGCCTTGTGGATCATGCCGGCAGTCTTGCTTTGTTCGGGACAAAAGTGTGGATGCTTCCAAATTTACGCGTGCGTATTCACAAAATTGTATTGAAACGGATTCGATATGTATTGTATATCGGATCCGTTTGTTGTTATGGAGTCCATGCAGCTGCTTTCACACATATCATTAAAGATGTCCGGAAAATTATTCAAGATGTCGGAGATGCTTGTAAAAAAAAGGAGAAACCCCTATAATAGAAGAGTATTATAATGGGGATGGCTATATTTTAGGAGGGAATCCGATTTGATGATGAACGGCGCACGTGCGCTTTTAGAGAGTTTGAAACAGGAGGGCGTCGAGGTCGTCTTTGGATATCCGGGCGGCGCGGTGCTGACACTGTACGACGAAGTTTATAAAATGGGCTTCCGGCATGTGCTGACGCGTCATGAGCAGGGCGCGGCACATGCGGCGGACGGCTACGCTCGCGCGTCGGGGAAGGTCGGCGTCGTATTCGCGACGTCGGGACCCGGCGCGACGAATCTCGTGACGGGGATTGCGACGGCGCATATGGACTCCGTGCCGATGGTCTGCATTACGGGGCAGGTGGCAAATCCCTATATCGGCAAAGATTCGTTTCAAGAGGCGGACATCGTGGGTATTACGACGCCGATTACGAAGCATAATTATCTTGTGAAGGATGCGGCAGATCTGCCGCGCATCGTCAAAGAGGCGTTTTATATCGCGCGGACGGGGCGCCCGGGCGTCGTCGTCATCGACGTGGCAAAGGATGTGTTCGATGCGCAGATCGACTATCGCTATCCGAGTGCTGTAAAGCTGCACGGCTATACGGACGAGGCCTCCTTTGATCCCGCAGCGGTGCGGGCGGCAGCGGAGGCTCTTGCCGCGGCGGAGCAGCCGCTGCTCTTCGTCGGCGGCGGTGTTGTGCTCTCGGATACTGCGGAGGAGATTCGTGAACTCCTCAGACTGACGGGGATGCCGTCGGTCGCAACGCTCATGGGCATCGGCGGCATCGCCGCAGAGACCGAGGGATTCACCGGGATGGCGGGGATGCACGGCTCCTACGCGTCGAACATGGCAATACAGGAGTGCGACCTCCTCCTCGCGGTCGGCACGCGGTTCAGCGACCGCGTGACGGGGAACACGGCGGCGTTTGCGCCAAAGGCACGCATCGTGCATTTTGACATCGATCCTGCGGAGCTGAACAAAAATGTGCGCGCCGATCTCCCCGTGCTCGGCGATCTGCGGGGGACATTGCCCGCGTTCGTCGCGGCGGTGCGCGCCCTGGAAGGAGACTTAACGACGCGATTCCGCCCGTGGCTCGGCGAGGTGCTGTCGATGGAGCGTGCGCATCCCTTGACATGGAAGGAAGCGGAGGAGATTCGCCCCGAGGCGCTCGTCAGCAAGGTGCGTGAACTGATGGGTGAGGATACGATCTGTGTGACGGATGTGGGACAGCACCAGATGTGGGCGGCGCAGTTTTTCCATGCACATGCGCCGCGGACATTCCTCACGTCGGGCGGGCTCGGCACGATGGGGTACGGTTTGCCGGCGGCGCTCGGGGCGAAACTCGCCTGCCCAGAGAAGAAAGTCGTGCTCATCACGGGCGACGGCAGCATCATGATGAACTGTCAAGAGTTTGCGACCATTGCGGACAACGACATCGACATCAAGGTCGTCATCGTGCACAACTCCATCCTCGGCATGGTGGGGCAGTGGCAGCGGCTTTTCTACAGCCGGCATTATTCCGCGTCGGAGCTGAAGGGCAAGACCGACTATGTGAAGCTCGCCGCGGCGATGGGGGTTGCGGGTGCGCGCATTGAGACGAAGGCGCAGCTTGCAGAGGAACTGCGGCAGCTCCTCGCGGCGGACGGGACGCGGCTCATCGACGTCATCGTTCCCGAGGAAGCGGACGTTGTGCCGATGGTGCCGGGCGGCAAGCGGCTCGATCAGATGGTGCTGGGAGGCAGGTAATATGGACAAATATTTACTCGCGGTGCTGGTCGACAACAAACCGGGCGTCCTCACCCACATCGCCGGACTCATCAGCCGGCGCGCGTTCAATATCGAAAGCATCTCTGCCGGCTATACGGAGGAGAAGGCGGTCACGCGCATCAACATCGTTGTCTCCGTTGCCTCGGAGAACGAGCTGAACCAAGTGGTGACGCAGCTTTCGAAGCTGATCGACGTTGTGAAAATTGTCAATCTTACGCAATTTGACTCTATCACGCGTGAACTTGTGCTCATCAAGGTGCGCGCGACGAAGGAATCGCGTGCGCAGATCATCGACGTCGTGAACATCTTCCGCGCGCGCATCGTGGATGTCGGGGTGGAGAATGTCGTTGTGGAGTTGACGGGCGACGCGAAGAAGATCGACGCGCTTTCCGAGCTGCTGTCGGACTACGGCATCATCGAGATCGCGCGGACGGGAGCAATCGCACTCTCGCGCGGTCCCGTACCCGTGAAACATATGTAAAAGGAAACACATGCAGAAAAATGGAGGGATCGGTATGAATCTGAGAAAATGGGCAATGTTTCTTCTTCCTGCCGCTTGCTTGGGACTTGCGGGCTGTGGAATGCCGGGGGCGAGTTCGAACCGCGTCGTCTATGCAAATTTTGACGATGCGGACGGGTTCTGTTCGCAGATCAGAGCGGCATTTGATCAAAAGGCAAAGGCGGACGGCATCGAGGTCACGTATTTGGACGCCAAGGGCAGCGGCAATATGCAGATCGACCAGATGAACGATGCCATCAGCAGCGGTGCAGGCGCGATCGTTCTGCTCGCGGCGGACGGGACGAGCATTGTCAAAAGCATCGAAAAGGCAAACGATGCGGGCATCCCTGTGATCATCGTCAACCGCAGCGTTGCGGGTGGAAAGGTGCTGCGCGCGTTTTCCGACGATAAGGAAGCCGGTCGTATGCAGGGCGAATACATGGCGACGCATCTGCCGGAGGGCGCAAAGATCGTCTATTTGCAGGGCGACGGTACGCAGAGCAGTGCCGTGGGACGTTGGGAAGGGTTCAAAGAAGCCTGCCTTGACAAGCGCCCGGACATACAGCTGCTCTCTTTTGTCGATGCCGGATGGAGCAAAGCAGAGGCGCTCAAGACAATGACTCTTTGGATGAGCATGTTTCCGGAGATCAACGGTGTCGTTGCGGGCAACGATGAGATGGCGCTCGGCGCAGTGCAGGCACTCAAGGGGGCAAACCGCCTCGAGGGCTGCCTGATCTCAGGGGTTGATGCGACACCGGCAGGGCTTGCCGCCGTGACGGCCGGGGAGATGGTGCAGACCGTCAAGCAGGATGCAAAGGGACAGGGCGAAGCCGCGCTGACGCTCGCGGAGGGATTCATCAAGGGAAATCCGCCGTCAAGCGACACATCGATTCCTTTTACATCCATCACGCAGGAAAATATCGGACAGGTTGGCAACTGAGGAGGGCGGCGGCATGAATATTCCAATGATTGGTGCGGATGCACTCAAAGATTACAGCGTGCGGACGAAGATTTTTATCCTCTCCGTGACGCTGCTCGTCGTTCTTCTCATTGTTGCGTCAGTTGGAATCTACTCGAACTACCGTGCGAAAGAGTCGCTCGACGATATGTATAACCACAACCTCATGACGACGCAGTACCTCAACGATGCGAACAATCGGCTGCGCAAAATCAGTGTGAACACGCCGTATCTGTTGCAGACGGATATGCCCGTGGACAGCCGCAAGGTGCTTGTGGACGATGTGCTCGGCAATCTTGACGGAATCCGGCACGATATGGAGGAACTCAAAAAGATTGACACGAGCGAGCGCGCGCAGGCGACCATTGCTGAGCTGGAAAAAAACCTCACTGTCGCCGCGGATAAGGTCGGCGCCATCAACAATATGGGGACTGCACCGGAAGATCGCATTGCGGCCTTTAATAATCTTGCGTCGCTCACGGTGATTTCGAGCAATATGGATGTGCTCACTCCGGATAACGTGTTTCAGGGAAAACAGGTCTTTGAGGCGAACAATGTCCGCTATGACGAGACGGTCTACACCTTTGCGGTGATCCTGCTGATCGCGCTCGGATTCGGGCTGTTCGTTTCGCGTCTCATCGCGGATAATATCTCGGGACCGCTTGCCGCATCGATCGGACACCTCAACGCCGTGGCGGCGGGCGATCTGAGCCGCGAGATCCCGGCGGAACTCTCGGCGCGCCGCGATGAGATCGGCGTCGTGGTGCAGGCACTCGGCAAAATGCAGGGCTTTATGAAGCAGGTGCATGAGGAAGCTGAGACGACGGACGCCATGGTCGGCGAGCTTGAGCAGATGCTGAATAGTCTCAGCGGCGACACACAGGACATGTCAGCCGTAACGCAGGAGATGTCGGCGGGCATGGAGGAGACGGCGGCGTCCACCTCCAACGTTCAGCATCTCAGCAGCGATCTCAGTGACGGCATTAAGGGGGCGGCGGATGCCGCCGCGCGCAGCGAGGAGTATGCGCGCGAGATTGTGGGACGCGTCGCACAGCTCAAGACGGCGATGGAGCAATCGCGGGCAAGCGCCGATCGCATCTACGGGGCGACGAAGGCCTCTGTCGAGGAAGCGATCGAATCCGCAAAGGTTGTCGACCAGATTGGACAGCTCACACGAGATATTGCTGAAATTGCGGAGCAGACCAACCTGCTCGCGCTCAATGCGAGCATTGAGGCGGCGCGCGCCGGTGAACAGGGGCGCGGCTTTGCCGTCGTTGCGGGTGAGGTCGGCAAACTCGCCGAGCAGTCGCGCGAGACCACCGAGAAGATCAGAGGCCTCACGGGGCAGGTCACGGCATCCGTACAAGCGCTCTCAGACGGAGCATACAGCCTGCTGCAATTCATCGACGAGGACGTCCATGCCGACTATGGGCGGATGGATGAAACCACGCTCTCCTATGAGAAGGATACGGCGTATTTCCGCAAGAGTGCAGAGGATACGACGACAAATTCGCAGCAACTGCTCTCCGCTGTCAATGAAATGAACCAGGCGATGGACGAGATCCGCAATGCAACCCATGAGGGAGCCGTCGGCAATACGAAGATCGCGGAGAAAGTCGTCGGTATGGCGGAGCAGTATGAGGATATTTTGGCAAAGATTCAAACCTTCAAAGAAGGTACGGCGCGCCTCAAGAACCTTGTTGCAGCATTCAAAGAGGGCTGATTTTGCCGCCTCAAAAAGCAGTTTGACTTTTTTATAAAAAGACTATTGACTTTTTGACTTAAATGGATTACTATATGAATCGTGAGTTAGCACTCAGTAAATGAGAGTGCTAACAGCGTAGAATATCATTGTTATGAAACTAGGAGGCAGATACCATGATTAAGCCATTGGGCGAACGTGTTGTCATTGAGGTTGCGGAGAGCGATGTCACGACGGCGAGCGGCATTGTGCTCCCCGACACGGCGAAGGAAAAGCCGCAGAAGGGCAAAGTCGTTGCCGTTGGCACGGGCAAGCTGCTGGATAACGGACAGCGCGCCACACCTGAGGTGAAGGTGGGCGACGGTGTCGTATTCTCGAAGTACTCGGGCTCTGAGATCAAGGTCGACGACAAGGACTATCTCATCGTCCGCGAGAGCGACATTTTGGCGATTCTGTAAGATTACGCAGCTTTTAGGAGGCATATAGTAATGGCAAAACAGATTTTGTTTGACGAAGAGGCGCGCCGCGCACTTGGGCGCGGCGTTGACGCACTGGCAAATGCGGTTAAGGTAACGCTCGGTCCCAAAGGCCGCAACGTCGTTCTCGATAAGAAGTACGGCGCACCGACCATCACGAACGACGGCGTAACGATTGCGCGCGACATCGAGCTCGAGGATCCGTTCGAAAACATGGGCGCACAGCTCGTGAAGGAAGTCGCGACGAAGACGAACGACATCGCAGGCGACGGCACGACGACCGCGACGCTCCTCGCACAGGCGATGATTCAGGAAGGAATGCGCAACGTCGTTGCGGGCGCAAACCCGATGATCGTCAAGAAGGGCATTGAGTGCGCAGTCAAGACCCTCGTCGAGGAGATCAAGAGCAAGGCACAGAAGGTCGAGACCAAGGCAAAGATCGCGCAGGTTGCGGCGATCTCCTCCGGCGACAGCGAAGTCGGCGACCTCATCGCAGAGGCGATGGAGAAGGTTGGCAAGGACGGCGTTATCACGGTCGAGGAGTCCAAGTCCATGGACACGAACCTCTCTGTCGTCGAAGGAATGCAGTTTGACCGCGGCTACATCTCCCCGTACATGGTGACGGATACCGAGAAGATGGAAGCTATTATGGACGATCCGTATGTGCTCATCACGGATCGCAAGATCTCGTCCGTTGCGGACATCCTGCCAGTGCTCGAGCAGGTGGTCAAGCAGGGCAAGCAGATCGTCATCATCTCCGAAGATCTCGACGGCGAAGCGCTCGCAACGATCGTTGTCAATAAGCTCCGCGGCACGTTCAAAGCACTCGCGGTCAAGGCGCCGGGTTTCGGCGACCGCCGCAAGGCAATGCTCGAGGATATCGCAATCCTTACGGGCGGAACGGTCATCAGCGAAGAGCTTGGGCGCAAGCTCGACAGCGTTACGCTTACAGACCTCGGTCGTGCGCGTCAGGTGCGCTCTACGAAAGAGGAGACGACCATCGTTGACGGTGCGGGCGACAAGAATCAGATCGCTTCGCGCGTCGATCAGCTCAAGAAGCAGATCGCGGAGACGACCTCCGATTTCGATCGCGAGAAGCTGCAGGAGCGTCTCGCAAAACTCGCGGGCGGCGTTGCGGTCGTTGAGATCGGCGCAGCTACCGAAGTCGAGATGAAGGACAAAAAGTACCGCGTCGAGGACGCGCTCAACGCAACGCGTGCCGCGGTCGAAGAGGGCATCGTTGCCGGCGGCGGCACGACCTTCATCGATATCCTGCCGGCACTTGATAAAATCAATGCCGAGGGCGACGTTAAGGTTGGCGTTGACATCGTGCGCCGCGCCATCGAGGCGCCCGTACGCCAGATCGCCGAGAACGCAGGTCTCGAGGGCTCCGTCGTTGTGGACAGCGTTAAGAAGGCGGGCGACGGCATCGGCTTCAACGCACTCGAGAACACCTACGTCGACATGATCGGCGCGGGCATCGTCGACCCTGCAAAGGTCACGCGCTCGGCGCTCCAGAACGCGGCATCCATCGCCGCAATGGTGCTGACGACCGAGACACTCGTCACCGACAAGCCGGAGCCTGAGGCTCCGATGCCGGGCGGCGCACCGGGCATGGGCGGAATGGGCGGCATGATGTAAGGATGCCCCATGCGTTCCGGTAAATAAACGGTTTTAGCATTTTGGCAAAACGATTTGTGCATATTTTGTGCATAGAAAGTTTTACGTAATACAAAAGACGTCTCTCCGAAAGTTCGGAGGGGCGTCTTTTTATGTTACATGTTATACGCTGCCGGTGATATTAGGGGGATGCCCAAAAATGAAAAACTATCTGCTGTGCGGATGGATATTTATTTACACGAGGAAGGATTAGCGCTTGCTCTCGGCTTTGGCAAAGAATTTTTCCGATGCGACGGCAAAGCGCTCATGCGTGCCGGAACCGATCTCCTCGCGGGCATCGTATGCCGTGACCTTGAGGTTGATCTTGCGTCCGTCGACCGCCGTGACCTCGGCGACGGCGCGGACGGACAGTCCGACGGGCGTTGCGGCACGGTGGCTGATAGAGAGTGCAGTGCCGACGGTCGTCCATCCGACGGGGCATTCGCGCTGGCATAGCTCAGCTGCGGCGCGTTCCATGAGCGCCGCCATGCAGGGGGTCGCGTAGACGTCGAGCGATCCGCTGCCGACGACGCGCGCGGTCTTCTCCTCCGTGACGGTGTCCTGTACCTCGTGTGTCATGCCGGGGGCGATGGTGCTTGTAAATTCCATGAGAGTTCCAGCTCCTTTTCCATGATTTGGACTTGGTATAGGTAATTTCTTTTTTATATTTTACTGCATGCCAAATTCTTATGCAACGGGCGAGGGGAGAAAAAGTGAACCCTGTATACAGAATAATTTGCCGCGGACGGTTGCGCCCGTCATGGAATCATTCTATAATAAGGGACGCCCGCAAAGAGGGCATATATCCGTAATAAGAGGTGATACGAGTGAGTGATATGTACAGTGTCGCCATCAGCTATGGCGACGTTCTCGGCTGGATTGATTATGATGCAGATGCCCGTACCGCGACGGTGAATCTCGCGGATGAGAAGGGGCGCGCGGCTGCGGAGGCTTTCCTCGCAGCAGATCATGAGGTCGAGGTGCCGCATGAGACGCTGATGGACTTTACGAAGGAGTCCGTCACTCCGCTCGCGGATCGGGACAGCTTCGAACTGGCTCTCACGCGCCTGTGGAATGAGACAGGCGTGCAGGTGGACTGGTCGCGCCCGGTTGACTATGTGAAGGCGCACCCGCATTACTGAGGGAGCGCGAAAGCGCTTTCTCCTACGTTTGACGCCGTCCTTGGGGGATGGTGGGAGGAGTTTTTATGATTCGTATTGGTATTCTTGGTTATGGCAATCTCGGCCGCGGTGTGGAGTATGCGGTCGAGGCAAATGAGGATATGGAGCTGGTCGCCGTCTTTACACGGCGCGACCCCGCATCGGTGAAGCCGCGCACGAACGTGCCGGTTGTCCATGCGGACAAGGCGGCAGAGTGGAAGGACAAGATCGATGTCCTGATCCTCTGCGGCGGCTCTGCGACCGATCTGCCCGAGCAGACCCCCGCGTTTGCAAATCTGTTCAACGTCGTGGACAGCTTCGACACGCACGCAAAGATTCCCGCGCATTTCGCGGCGGTGGATGCGGCGGCAAAGGCGGCGGGGACGGTAGGCGTGATCTCGGTCGGTTGGGATCCCGGACTGTTCTCGCTCGCACGCGTCTATGGCGATGCGGTGCTCACGAACGGTGCAGACTACACGTTCTGGGGGCGCGGCGTGAGTCAGGGGCACTCGGATGCGATCCGACGCATCCCAGGTGTGCGCGATGCCAAGCAGTATACCGTCCCCGTGCCTGCCGCGCTCGATGCCGTGCGCAGCGGTGCGAATCCTCAGCTCACCACACGCGAGAAGCATACGCGTGAGTGCTATGTTGTGCTTGAGGAGGGCGCGGATGCGGCTGCCGTGGAGAAGGCGATCGTGACGATGCCGAACTACTTCGCGGACTACGATACGACGGTGCACTTCATCAGCGAGGAGGAGCTGCAGCGTGACCATGCGGGGCTGCCCCATGCGGGTTTTGTCGTTCGCTCGGGCGCGACGGGCAAGGATGGCGAGCATAGGCACGTCATCGAGTTCAACCTGAAGCTCGACTCGAACCCCGAGTTCACGGCGTGTGTTCTCGCGGCGTATGCACGTGCGGCACACCGCCTTGCGTCTGAGGGGCAGACGGGCTGCAAGACCGTCCTCGACATCGCTCCCGCCTATCTCTCGGCGCAGGGCGGTGAGGAGCTTCGTGCGGCTTTGTTGTAAAATCCAGTGCCTCGTGCATTTTTGCACGGGGCACTTTTGTATTGGTGCTGTGGCATTTGCAGAAAGGAGGAGCAGCATGGGCTTGCTTCGGCGATTTTTTGGTAATTTTGAGAAACCACAGGGGACGATGGGCAGGGTCGTTGTTGCGATGATGAATCGCGGGCATGTTGGGATTGCAGCATGGGGGCTCTCGCATCTGGACCTGCGCGGGGACGAGCACGTTCTCGACTGCGGATGCGGCGGCGGGGCGAACCTCGCGAAATTTTTGCAGATGCTCCCCACAGGGGATGTGACGGGGCTGGACTATTCGACGGTTTCCGTCGAGAAGGCACGTGAGGTGAACCGTGCGGCAATCGAGGTGGGACGGTGCACGGTCATGCAGGGGAATGTATTGGAACTGCCATTTGGTGATGGGCAGTTCGATGTTGTGACTGCGTTTGAAACAATCTACTTTTGGCAAGAGATTGCCCATTGCTTTACGGAGATGCACCGCGTACTGAAATCCGGCGGCGTATTCATGATAACGAACGAGACGAGCGGCAAGACGGGTGCACATGAAAAGTGGCAGAAACTCGTTGATAATATGTCTGTCTATACGGGTGAGGAACTCGAACCGCTGCTCATGGGTGCGGGCTTTGCACGTGTGGAGATTGACGAGGATTTGAAGGCGGATCGCCTCAATGTTCGGGCGTACAAGGCGTGAGATTTTTCTTTTGCAAATGAAGAAAGCGTCCCGTATCGGCGGGACGCTTTTGCTATTTCGCCGAACGATATTTTCTGCTATAGTAAGGGCATAGACTGGATGAGAAAGGAGTGCTGCTATGGCGATTACACCGCCGACGCCGCCGACCCCCCCCTCGCCGCCGAAGATCACGCTCGGCGATGCGGCGCGTGACGCACAGGCGAATCAGACGCATACGACGGGCGATGCACAGGCGGAGCAGCAGGCGCGTGACTCGGTGGCACAGGGCAACGGCGCGCTATCAAAGACGACGACGGGGACGCCGCAGGATCGTACGAATGCGGGGCAGCATGAACGCGCTGATGCCGGCGCGCGCAGCGATGCTGCGGGCGGCGACCGCGTGAATACGGCAAGTACGCGCGTCGATCGCGGGACGCAGGTCGAGGGGCAGACGGGCGCGGATGTGACAACAGGGCTGAGCGCTGCGGAGGAGAACGCGATCCTTAAAAAGCAGCTTGGCATCGGCGCCGACGGGAGCACACAGACCGCCGCGCAGGAATCGCCGCAGTCCTATACGGCGCCGAGTTCCTTTGCATGGGCAGGACTGCTCGCCGTCGGGATTGTGGGCGGCGTGTTCCTCTTTCGCAGGTTCTTCCGCAGGAAAGAGGGAACGGAGCAATTTGCTCCCGAGAAGCATCTTGCGGAGCGAATCTTGGCGCAGGATCGGGGCGCCGCGCGCGCCGCAGGTGCGGACGAGGCGGCGGTGGAACATGCGGCGCTGCTCTCGGCGGCGGCGCGGACGCGCCGCACGCGTGATACGCGCGGAGAGATCTTAACAGAGTACACA